>CAZYBA010000087.1:540-10122 GCA_964646105.1 uncultured Armatimonadia bacterium | reverse complement strand
CCCGCGATGGCCGGCTTGGCGGCGATCACCCTGCACCGTCTGCCAACTTGGCTGCGCTTGTGGCGTCGCAACCCCGGCACCCGCCCGATTGCCTGGGGCGCGCTGTTTGTGCTGGGTTTCCATGCTGTGCAGCCGATCCTGCGCTTGGCCGGACCAATGGCGAAGTACCCGGTCGAGATCGCCGGTTGCGTCGGGTTTTTGGTTGCCACGGTCGTCTGTCTCGGTTTTGCGAACCGCCGGATGCGTCACCACGCGTTCAAGCAGGCACCGATTTGGGGAATGGGCCTGTTCCTGATCGGTTCGATCGGACAGATCGGCTGGTGGTGGACCCACCGGACTTACCAGACCCGCACGATTGGTCGTCAACTCGCGGCCCTGCTCCCTCCCGGCGCGACCCTTCTCGGCGACTTCGCCCCCAACCTGTGCCTCGAGAACAAAATCCGTGCGATCCCGGTGTTCCGCGGGCTTGCCAACGATTCCGACCCGGCGGGACGGTTCCGCGCGGAAGCGGCACTGGTGGCGCAGAGCCCGGGGCCCGCTGCGGTCTGGCGCGAGCTCGCCCCCCGGGTGGTGGTGGAGGAGAATTGTGTCGCCAAGTTGACATTTCACCGCTGGCGTCTGCACGTGTACCGGGTCCCGGAGGCGCTCCGATGAGTGTCCGCATCCCTGCGGCGCTGCAGCCGATGGTCCGCTCAGAGTCCTTCGGGTGGGCGTTGCTGCTCGCCTGTGTCGTGATCTGGGGCGCGAACGCCGTGGCGTTCAAGGTGGCCCTGCGCCCCGAGGCAGTGGGCCAGCCCGGGCCCGGCCTCGACGCTGCCATGCTCAACGGTTGCCGTTTTCTGCTGGTGGCGCCGCTGATGGCGGGAATTGTCGCCATCGCCAAGCCCGCAGCCTTGCGCCTGCCGGTCCGCGATATCCCACGGTTTGTGCTGTACGGATTTGTCGCGATCGCCTTCGGGGAAACATTGCTTACCCAGGCGCTGCAGTACACCGCGGTCGCGAACATGGCGTTGCTCGGCCCGGGAACCATGTCGCTTTGGGCGGCGCTCTGGGCGGCGGTTTTCGGAGAGCAAGCGCTCACGAAACTGGGCTGGGGCGGTGCGGTCGTGGCGTTTGCCGGGGTTGCGCTGGTGGCGGGATCGGCGGCAGGCGGCTTCCGCTTTGACGGCAACAGCTGGATCGGCGACTTGATGGCCCTTTCCCGGGCGGCCATCCATGCCTGCTACCTGGTGTTTTTGACACGGGCCATGCGCACCCGTTCGGCGTTCACGGCAACCCTCTGGAACATACTGTTCGGGGCGCTGTGGCTGGTCCCGTACGTGGTCTGGAAAGCGCCGAGCGTACCGTGGTCCGAGCTGCCGGCCGCCGTCTGGTGGGCGCTTGCCTGGACGGTGCTGCCGACCACGGTATTCGGCTATGCCGCGTGGAACTGGACCATGAGCCGGGTCGGTGCCGTCGCAGCGTCCAAGGTAATGTTTCTCATCCCGCTCGCGTCCGCGGTCTGTGCGTGGCTGATGCTCGGGGAGCCGTTGCAGGCCGGGCAGATCGCAGGGGGTGTGGTGATTGTGGTCGGAATCGCGTTGCTGCGCCGTGGTGCGGTGCGGGAGGCCAGGGCGTGACAATCGGATTCATGCTTGCCGGTTGCCCGGAGCGTGGCGACCGGTCCAAGGGAATGTTCGTGTCGATTCAAGCCGGAGCGATTCCGGCGGATTTCCCGGGAGTCGTGTCACTCCCGGTCAAGGGGAAATGGAATGCCTAGGAGTTCGGATATCCGCAAGGTCATGGTCATCGGTTCGGGGCCGATTGTCATCGGGCAGGCTGCCGAGTTCGACTACGCCGGAGCGCAGGCCTGCCGTGCCCTGCGCGAAGAGGGTGTCTCCGTGGTGCTGGTCAACTCCAATCCGGCCACCATCATGACCGATGTCGAAATGGCGGATCGCGTCTACATCGAGCCGCTGTCTCCCGAGTTTCTCGAGAAGGTGATCGCGAAGGAACGTCCCGACGGACTGGTCCCGACACTCGGCGGGCAGACCGGTCTGAACATGGCCACCCAACTCGCCAACCTCGGGATTCTCGACAAGTACAATGTCAAGCTGCTCGGAACTCCGCTTTCCACCATCAAGAAGGCCGAGGACCGCGAGGAATTCCGCGAACTGATGAAGCAGATCGGCGAGCCGGTTCCCGAGTCGTGGATTATCGAGACCGACGAACAACTGGCCGAGCTTGCGTCCCGTGACGATCTGCCGTGGCCCCTGATCGTGCGTCCCGCCTACACCCTCGGCGGATCCGGCGGGGGAATCGCGCCCGACCCGGAGACATTGTTGGAAATCGGCGGGCGTGGGATGCGTCTTTCGCCCGTGAGCCAGGTGATGGTGGAGCGCTGCCTGGTCGGCTGGAAGGAAGTCGAGTACGAGGTGATGCGCGACGCCAACGACACCTGCATCACCATCTGCAACATGGAAAACCTCGACCCGATGGGGGTGCACACCGGCGACTCGATCGTGGTCGCGCCGAGCCAGACCCTCTCGGACAAGGAATACCAGATGCTGCGCACCGCCAGCCTGAAGATCATCCGCGCGCTCGGGATCGAAGGCGGCTGCAATGTCCAGTTGGCCCTCGACCCGAACAGCTTCGGCTACTACATCATCGAGGTCAACCCGCGCGTCTCCCGCTCGTCCGCACTGGCGTCCAAGGCCACCGGCTACCCGATCGCCCGGGTCGCCGCCAAGATCGCTATCGGTCTGCATCTCGACGAGATCGAGAACCGGGTTACCGGAAAGACACTGGCTTGTTTCGAACCGGCCCTCGACTACTGCGTGGTCAAGATCCCGCGCTGGCCGTTTGACAAGTTCAAGAGCGCCGACCGCCGCATCACGACCCAGATGAAGGCGACCGGGGAGGTGATGGCCCTCGACCGGACGTTCGCGGCGGCGTTGATGAAGGCGGTACGCAGCCTCGAGATCGGCGCGCACAGCCTGCGCTGGAAGCATGCGTCTTCGTGGAGCGAAATGGAACTCGAAAACCGCTTGACGGTGGCAACGGACGAACGTCTGTTCGCGGTTGCGGAGGGGTTCCGACGCGGGATGTCGGTCGCGGAAATCGCCGGTCTGGCCTACTACGATCCGTGGTTCCTGGAACGCATCCAGGCGATTGTCGGGATGGAGGCGACGTTGACCGAGGCGGGAGACAATTGGGTTGTTCACTTGAGCGACGCCAAGGAACTCGGCTTCCCGGACCGCACCATTGCGGAGTTGGTCGGAACCACGGAGACCGCGGTACGCGCCGTGCGGCGCGGTGCGGGAGTGGTGCCTGCCTACAAGATCGTCGACACATGCGCCGCCGAATTCGAAGCGGTCACACCCTACTTCTACTCCTGTTTCGATCGGGAAGACGAAGCCCGCCCGGTAGAATGACCGAGAGGAAGTCCTGATGCCTGAACGATCAACCGATCCCGCCGTGCGCCAGAAGAAATTACGATTCCTGATCCTCGGAGTGGGCTTGGTGCTGCTGGTGGCGTTCTCGTACGGCAGCGGCATGCGCGGTCAGAAACGCGTTATCGAGTCCGTCAAGCAGGAACGGCGCATCTTGCGCGAGCGCCTGAGGTTGGCGGAACTCTCCCTGCGCGCCCGCGACACCGCGCTCCTGCAATGGGAGGCACGCCGCCATGTGGCGATGGCCATCCATGCCCTCGACAAGACCAATTTCGGGGATGCCCGCGAACATATCGAGAGCGCCGTGGAGCAACTGGAATCTGCCGCGAAGGTTGAGGCGGCCAACGCCGCGGATTTGGCCGAGGCAATCGCGAAATTGAAATCGGTCAACATTGTCCCGACCGAAAACCGCGGCGCAATGCGCGACCAATTGGTCGCGATCGCCGAGGCAATGGATCGCGCATTGAACGCGGTGGCACCCGAGACGGACTCGGTGACGGCGGTCAGTATTCCCGCGCCGAACCTCAACGACATACCGAAGCTGCCGGGGCCGGAAATAGGCCGATGAGGTTCCCGGGGCCGGTGTCGGCACGCATGCTCGAGGAACTCGGGCGCTATGTCGTTGCCACGCCGTACCCGTTCGTGGTCGATCTGGAACACTCCGAAGGGATGTGGCTCGCCACCGTCGACGGACAACGTTTGTTCGACTGGGCCGGCTATTTCGGTTCGAAACTGATCGGGCACAACCATCCGCGCCTCTACGAGCCCGAATATGTCTCCCGCCTGGTCCGGGCAGCCAACAACAAAGTCGCCAATCCCGATTTCCTGACCCCCGAATGCCTCGAGTACTACCGCATGCTCTACCGGCTCGCGCCCGAGTCGATGCGCAATTCCAAACTCGAGGTTTATGCCGTCAATTCCGGCGCCGAAGCGATCGAAAACCTGCTCAAGTACCTGATCGCCCGCTTCAATGCCCGCAAGGCCAAGGAGGGGCGCCGGTCCGCATCGCCACGCTTCCTCTACTTCGACCAAGCGTTCCACGGACGTACGGTCTACGCGTTGCAGGTCACGCAGACGATCGACCCGGTCGGCACGAAGGACTTCCACGGCCTCGCGAGCGGGGGCAATGTCAAACTACCGTTTCCGGCAGTCGACACCGACCTGCCGGACTCCTGGAACGCACGCCGCACCGAGGACGCCCTCCGGGTGGTCGAGTCGGTTCTCGAGCACATGGGCGACGATGTGGCGGGCATTCTGGTGGAGCCGATCCAAGGCGCGGGCGGGCAACGGGTCGCGCAACCCCGTTTCTTCCGGGGACTT
The DNA here is from genome assembly GCA_964646105.1 of uncultured Armatimonadia bacterium. Lineage (GTDB taxonomy): Bacteria > Armatimonadota > Armatimonadia > Armatimonadales > Armatimonadaceae > CAIRTT01. The sequence goes on along the minus strand of CAZYBA010000087.1, from coordinate 5,371 downwards.
TCCGAACTCGCACACCGCTACGGTGTGGCGTTGGCGTTCGACGAAGTGCAGACATCGCTCTGGGCCACCGGAAGATTGTTCGCGATCGATCATTTCGACCTGCCGCATCCTCCGACCGCTGTTGCCGTAGGCAAGAAGTTCGGCTGCGGCGCGGTGTTCATGATCGAACCCCTCGACGACATCGGGGTTCTCGACTCCACTTGGGGCGGCACCCTCGCCGATATGGTGCGTGTGGTTCAGGAAGTGAGGATTGTCGAGGACGAAGGCCTGGCTCTGCGCGCGGTTTCCCGTGGGGAACAACTGGCGGCGGGACTGCGTTCGATCGCCTCGCTGCCCGGCTCGCAACTGCGCAATGTGCGCGGCATGGGGCTTTACCAAGGGTTCAGCCTGCCTTCTCCGGAAGAGAAAGCCCGTTTCATCGAGCGCGCCCGCGAGGAACACGACCTGCTTGTCTTGGGGGCCGGCTCAGACTCCATACGCACGCGGCCCAACTTGTCGGTGACTGACGACGATATCGATCGATTCCTCCGAATCGTTGCCGAACTGGCTGTGCCGTAGCCAACGGACCGATTGCTCCGTTTTGGTCCGGACGGTTGGTTATTCGGACCGTCAATGGACCGCCGCGGGTGTCAGGGTTTCGGTTGGGCTCCCGTTTCATCCGCCGGGGCGACCGAGACGAACACCACCCCGTTGGCCACCATCGAACGTCCCGGTGGTGGATCCTGACGACTGACGCAACGCTCCCGGACTCCGTCACGCGCCAGGGTCGGCTGAAGCGCATCCACGCGCAGCGCCAAACCGAGGGCCTCGACTTGCTGACGTGCGGCACTGGTGGACAGTCCGGTCAGATCCGGGACATTGGCGTCGACACGGTGGGTGGCTTCGGCCGGTGCGGCGACGGGAATTCCTTCGACCGCATTCGACTCCGGGATGGCTTCGGCTTGTTTTCGTTTCGTCCGTGCTGCGTCCTCCACCCGCTGTGTAAACCGGGTGAGGTCCTGCGCGGCGCCGGGGGCCTTTCGGGTGAGGGCGACTCCCGCGAGCACCAAGGCCCCGATCGCTGCACTGACCACCGCGACCCGCACCAAGACATCGGTTCCCCACTCCCGGTTTGATTCGCGGTCCCGCTGTTCGTCGCGCTGGAGCAACCGACGGGCTTGTTCTTGGCTGGCGAGCACCGTGCGGGGGACGGCTTCGTTGCCCAACGGCAATCCATCGGGTTGGGCACCCGCCAGATTCCAAAGGTGCACCAATTCGTCGTGCTTGACCCGGCATGGGCCCAGATCACGCAGCCATTGGTTCCATGGAGCGCGTCCGAGCAACGATTCCGCACTTTGTTGCGAGAGCAGTATGTGGCCGTCGTCACCCGCGTCCATCACCCGTTGGGCGAGGTTGACACCGTCTCCGGCGAGGTCGGTGCTTTCGCTGTCGGCGAAACGGACCACCGGGCCGGAATGGATTCCCATTCGCAATCGAAACGGCGCGCCGACAATCTCGCGCAACGCGGCGGCGCGCTGGCGGATTTGGCTGTCCAGTTCCACGGCGCAATCGACAGCGTCGTCGACCGAACTCAGGAATGCCAGCATCATGCCGTCCCCGGTGCGCCGAGCGGCCATCTGGTCGGAGTTGCGATGGCGTTTGACGGACCGCGTGGACGCCACCATGTCGGCAAGTTCACGCTGTACGGCGACCTGCCCGGCCTCGGTCAGACGCGAGTAGCCGACAAAGTCGAGGAAGAGCGTGTGGGCGGTCTGCTTGGTGTGGTCGGCGACATTGTCCTGCATGGCGGAGGTTCCGTACGGGGTGGCTACAGAAATGGGACGATTCCCGACACGCCAAGGTTCTCTCGGCGTTGCCACCCGGATTCACCGGCGGTATGGTAGGTTTCCTGTTTCCCCATGCTCTCCGGTCGGCCCGTACGGTTCGAAGAGACGGGTGAATCCCGAATCCAGCCTGTCATGTCCACACAAGATCCTTTGCTCGAAACACCGGTCGGTGCCACCCGTTCTCCACTGCCTCCTCCTGCTGAATTGCGTGCGGAGATGCCGGTGACCGAACGGGGCCGAATCGCGGTGGAAGCGGGGCGCCGTGCCGCGAGCCGGATCTTCCGCGGCGACGACGAACGATTTGTCGTGGTGGTGGGACCGTGTTCGTTGCACGATCCGGACGCTGCGCTGGACTATGCCCGGAGGCTGGCGCCGTTGGCACAGAGCCTGGGCGACCGCATGCTCGTCCTGATGCGGGCATACTTCGAAAAACCTCGCACCACAGTCGGTTGGCGTGGACTGATCAACGATCCGGACTTGGACGGTTCGAACGACATGGCGGAAGGGTTGCGCCGGGCGCGGGCGCTTTTGGTGTCGATCACCGATCTGGGACTTCCGGTCGCCACCGAACTGCTCGACACCGCCACCCACGACTACTACGCGGACCTGGTGAGTTTTGGCGCGATCGGGGCCCGGACCACCGAATCGCAGCCGCACCGTGCCATGGCCAGCGGCTTGCCGATGCCGATCGGTTTCAAGAACGCCACGGACGGGGGAGTGCAGGTCGCGCTCGACGCCATGGTTTCGGCGGGGTCGCCCCATTCGTACCTGGGCTTCGACGATGACGGACGTTGCTGCGTCGTACGTACGACCGGCAACCCGAATTGTGTCTTGATCCTGCGCGGCGGACGCAAGAGCCTGCCGAACTTCGATAGGGTGAGTGTCGCGCGGGCGGTGGCGGACCTCGACCGGTCCGAGTTGCCGCGGGCGATCTTGGTGGACGCCAGCCATGCGAACTCGGGCTACGACCCGTCGCGTCAGCCGTTTGTCGCCGAGCGGGTGGCGTTGCAGCGGCGCGAGGGCGAACGTGCCATCCGCGGGGTGATGATCGAGAGCAACCTGTTCGAAGGGAAGCAGTCCATCGGCCCGCAGCTCAAGTACGGGGTTTCGATCACCGACGGCTGCATCGGTTGGGACACCACCGAGGCCTTGCTCGGGCGTTTGTACAACACGCTGGACTGAATTCACGCCACGCCGATTAGTCTGCAGGATTTTGCAGGCCCGGGAAACGCTGGACCGGTAGGCGATATTCCGCTCGATTCGGACCAGGTCTGGCCTGGTCTGTCCATCCCATCGAGACTACCCGTTTCGGTTGTCACCCATCGGTCCGGCTGGGTGCCGAGGTCCGTGCTCCCGACCTCCGTTCCTGGCGCGGTGCCGTGCTCAAACGCGATTTTTTGTCGTGCAACCGGACGGGCCAAATTGGTAGTCGACTCCGTTTGCAAGGCGTTGACGCGCCTTGGACGACGCGTACTGCATTGCCGGCAACCCCGGTGCCGGAACATCTGTTCCCGCGAACGCCGGTAATTGCACAATTGTTCACGTCCTGATCATCTTGAAACCCACAGACTTTGCACTTATAATCACAAACCTAGGCCACTGGGGTGTCATGCGGTTCCGAAATCCCAATTTCGGAGCAGCGGATTGGTGATCGCACCGGTTTCCAGACGGGAAATCCTTGGGTTCCGGGGCAATGTTACGGGCTCGACGACGATGTCTGTAGCCGGAGTCTGCTTCGGTCCCATTCACCTGGCCCTTGGTTGCCGGCAATTCATCAGGAGGGACCGCCAACTTGGCGATACAACCGGGCGGGTTTTGGAGTCTTACCCCCCTAATCAGCGGCGTTGCGGGCCTGTTGCTCGCGGCCTATTTCTTCGTGCGTGTTCGATCGTTGCCTTCGGGCGACAGTGCCATGAACCGAATCGCGGGCTACATCCGTGAAGGGGCCATGGCGTTCCTCATGCGGGAATACCGAATCCTGGCCGCGTACGTGGTGGTGGTTTTCGGGCTGGTTTCGTGGGGGTTGGGAGTTCCTGCGGGTGCCGCTTTCGTGGTTGGTGCGTTGCTCTCCCTTCTGGCCGGCTTCTGCGGGATGCAGGCGGCCACGCTTGCCAATGTCCGCACCGCGGAATCGGCGCGCTCGAAGGGCAAGGCGGACGCATTGCTCACTGCCCTCGACGGCGGCGCGGTCATGGGACTCGCGGTGGCAGGGCTCGGCCTGGTCGGCTTGGCCGGCGTCGCACTCCTGTTTCCCGGCAACGGCACCATGCTCCACGCTTTTGCGGTGGGCGCCAGCTCCATCGCGCTCTTCGCTCGTGTAGGCGGGGGCATCTACACCAAGGCCGCCGATGTCGGAGCCGACATCGCCGGCAAGGTCGTGGAGGGGATTCCGGAGGACGATCCGCGCAACCCCGGAGGGATTGCGGACAATGTTGGAGACAATGTCGGCGATGTCGCCGGCATGGGGGCCGACATCTACGAATCCATGGTGGCGGCCATTGTCGCCGCGGTCGCCATCGCACTGGCCACCGACGATTTGTCCATCCTGCGCAAGGTGGCTGCCCCGGGTGCGTCCGACGAGATCGCCCGCAATCTCGGGACATCTCTCCCGCTCATCCTTTCCGGAGTGGGATTGGCAATCAGCATCCTCGGTATATTCGCCGCTCGGGCGTTGCGACGCTTCAAGCCGGCGGTGGTGCTGCGGAACTGCCTCATCCTCCCGCCCCTCGCGCTGGTGGCCGTGACCGCGGTCTTGGTGGGAGTGCTCGGCGCCAGCCAGACGGTTACCGTCTGCCTTGCCGCCGGGGCCATCGGCGGTGGCTTGATCGGTCTGGTCACCGAGTACTACACGGCCCACGCGCCGATCCGCCAAGTCGCGGAAGCGTCGGTCACCGGTGCCGCCACCAATGTCATCAAGGGTCTCGCGATCGGCAAGCAGTCGGTCGCCATTCCGATGTTCATTGTCTGCGCAGCAGCTGATGGCGCTGCACTACCTACCGCACTAT
>CAZYBA010000087.1:0-530 GCA_964646105.1 uncultured Armatimonadia bacterium | reverse complement strand
ACGGAATCGCGATGGCTGCGGTCGGCATGCTCGCCGCAACCGCCATCGTGATGACCGTGGATGCCTACGGGCCCATTTCGGACAACGCCGGAGGGATCGCCGAGATGGCCGGACTCGGCAAGGAAGTGCGAGCGATCACCGACGAACTCGACTCGGTGGGCAACACCACCGCCGCGATCGGCAAGGGTTTCGCGATCGGCTCCGCCACCCTCACGGTCGTGGCCCTCTTCGCCGCGTACAGCATCGAGGTGACCCACGCGCTTCACCATTCCATCGCCCTTGACCTGACCGACGCCCGGATCCTCATCGGCCTGCTCATCGGTGCCGTCCTTCCCTTCTGGGTAGGGGCGTCCACCATGCTGGCGGTCGGCCATGCCGCGCAGAAGATCGTGGTCGAGATCAAGCGCCAGTTCGATGAGATCGTTGGCTTGCGGGAAGGCAAGGCCGATCCGGAATCAGCCCGTATCGTCGATATCGCCACCAAGGCCGCGCTCATCGAAATGGTCCAGCCCGGCTTGGTCGCGGTTCTC
>CAZYBA010000086.1:1176-10180 GCA_964646105.1 uncultured Armatimonadia bacterium | reverse complement strand
AGGAACGACAAACGGAAATCGTCATCCTTGACATACAGGCTCGGGCGCAATCCCTTGGGCTGCTGGTATAGGAAACAGAAGACACACTTGTTCTTGCAGATGTGCAATTTGTCGAACAAGTCGTCGCGAAAAAGAATCCCCGGGTCTTCGTCGTAGCCTTTTGCAAACACGAACTCGAGCCGAGCGTCGCCCCGTTGGACCACGATCGCCGCGGTCTCGCCGGCGGTGTGAAACTTCCAGTCGACAATGTCGTGCAACGGATGTCCGTTGGCGACAAGAACCCGGTCCCCCACCTGTACCCCGGCACGCGCCGCAGGACTGTCGTCCTTCACCTCAACGACCACATTGTGCGGCAACCCGCGTTCCAGGTGCTCGAGACGTTCGTGGGTGGCAACGGGAAGGGTCAGCGGCATGCGCGCATTCTACCTTGCACGCGCACGCGACCCGCGGCGAACCAAGACCAACTGGGCGGCTATCGACAGCGCGATTTCCGCGGGTGTGAGCGCACCGATGTCGATTCCGACCGGGGAATGAACCGATTCGACGTCTTCCGGGGAATGGCCGTCAGCGAGCAATCCCTCGCGGATCAACCGCACCTTGCGGCGGGAACCGATCATCCCGACGTAGGCGCGCGGACGACCCACCACCCCCGCCAATACCCTTCCGTCATTGCGGTGACCCCGCGTCACAATCACCCAGTAGGTCGAAAGATCGCTCGGGTATTCCTTGGCAACTTGTTCGAGGTCCTCGCAGAGCACAAGGTCCGCTGCCGGGAGGCGATCGGGACTGGCGAACTCCGGTCGATCGTCCACCGCGACCACCCGGAAACCCAATGTCGCGGCGAACGGCACCAGCGCCGCGCCAACATGGCCGCAACCGCAGATCACCACGGTCGGCTTGGGACACCAGGCTTCTTCCATAGCCATCAAGGTTCCCTCGGCTTCGTGGATTTGCGGGTCCTGCTCGGCGCAACTTCTCTCGTCCCACCGGATCGTCCCCGATTGCGGGGGGGTAAAAGAGGTGACGACGTGGCAGGATCGGCCTCCTGCCAGCAGCGGAAGAACGTTTGCGGCGATTTCGCGCCAGCGCCGATGGTCGGGGTCCAGCCAAATGGTGGCCTTCCCGCCGCAAATCAAACCGTCGTCCCAGCCAAAGTCGTCGTCGAGCCGCAGCGACAGGAAATGGGGCGTGCCATCCCCCATCGCGAGGAGCGCCTGGCGGCGGGTCTCCATCTCGAGGCATCCGCCCCCGATGGTTCCGTGCAGCGCGCCGTCCGGAAGGACCAGCAACCGCGCGCCGGCCTTCTGCGGCGCCGACCCCTGTACATGGACCAACGTCGCCATTACAAACGGCAGATCGGTCGGCACCCGCACGATTCGGGCCAGCAGCGAAATGTCCACAAACCGCAGTCTACCAATCGTCGCCAACGTCGCCACAAAGCCCGAATGATACAATCGCGACCATGCGTTACCCCCGCGCAGAAGGCACTTTCGACGTACTCCCGCCGGTTCCCCACGGCCGGACCGAGCGACGCTCGTGGATCCACGACACGTCCAAATGGCAGTGGATCGAGGGGCTGTTCCGGGAGCAATGCCGACGTTTTGGTTTTGCCGAGATCCGGACCCCGGTCTTCGAAGACACGGAGCTTTTCCACCGTGCTGTCGGGGACGGAACCGACATTGTCACCAAGGAAACCTACGACCTCACCACCCGGGGGGGCGACAAACTCACCCTACGCCCCGAGGGCACGGCGGGTGCCATTCGGGCCTTCCGGGACGCGGCCCTTTGGCTGGAACGTCCCGTCTCAAAGTTGTATTACATCGGTCCGAACTTTCGATACGAGTCTGGACAGCGCGGTCGATATCGTCAACATCACCAGATGGGTGTCGAGGTGCTCGGAACCGACGATCCGGCGGTCGATGCGGAAGTGATCGCATTGGCGTCGTCGTTCTACCGGTCGGCGGGTGTGGGGCGGCTCAAGGTCAAGGTCAACTCGGTCGGGACCACAGCGTCTCGGGAAACCTACCTTAATGCGCTGCGGGCGTTCGCCGAACCGCTCCTCCCCCGCATGAGCGATGACAATCGGCGACGTTTCCGGGAGAACGCGCTTCGAATGCTCGACAGCAAGGAACCGCAGGATATCGAGGCTCTTGCCGACGCTCCGTTGCTGCTGGACTTCCTCGACCCGGATTCGGCAGCCCATTTCCAGGCGGTCCGCAACCACTTGGAGTCGATCGGCATCGAATACGAGCTCGACCCTCGCCTGGTCCGTGGTTTCGACTATTACACGAAGACAGCGTTCGAAATTCAAGCTCCGGAACTAGGTGACAAGGCGCTCGGTGGCGGGGGGCGCTACAATCGTCTGGTCGAGGAGATCGGTGGTCCGGATACGCCCGGCATCGGGTTTGGCCTCGGGGTCGAGCGGGTTCTGCTGACACTTGAGGAATCGGGGGCACCTGCCCCATCGTCGGGTGCCATGGACGCGTTTCTCTGCCCATTGGGCGACCGAGCCCGCGCCGCCTGTGTCCGCATCCTCAATGAGCTGCGCGCGTACGGAATCGCGGCGGACATGGATTACACCGGGCGTCGCCTCAAGGTGATGCTCGAGCAGGCGGATGCGGCTGGAGCTCCGGTGGCGGTCATTATCGGCGACGACGAACTCGACCGGGGCGAGGCGATGGTGCGGACCATCGGAACCCGGGACCAAGTCGCAGTTTCCTTGAATTCGCTCGCCGAACACCTGCTCCGGTAAGGAATGCAGCCCGGGTTTCCGGCTTGCAGTCGGGAAGACGGCGCCACTCGGATTGCGGTCTTCAGAATGGCTGCCGGGGAGATTCAGAACTGGTCGGCAACAAGCCGGTAGCTGCGCCATTCGTCCAGGTGGTCCGCGCCGCGGCGGGCGTAGAAGTCGATTGCCAGCTGATTCCAGTTAAGGCAGGCCCACTCCAGCCGACCGCATCCACGCGCCTTGGCCTCTTGCCTGACTCGGGCGAACAGCGCGCTCCCCGCGCCCGTTCCGCGTGACTGGGGGTGGACGAACAGATCCTCAAGATACAGGGTCGGCAGTGCGAGGAATGTCGAGTAGGTCTCGAACACAACGGCGTAACCCACCGGGACGGCGTTGTCATGGGCGATGAAGAGTTCGAAGCGCGGTGTTTCCCCGAAGGCATCCGTCAGCAACCGAGCTTTCGCGTCCTCCGTAGGGCGCGGCAGTTTCTCGTAGTCGGCCAAAGCGTCCACCAGTTCCAGAAAAGCCTGTCCATCGGACTGCTGCGCACGATTCACCACAATCGACATGCCGGCGATTTTACCATTGCAACGGATCTCGCGACGGTACAATCGAGCCATGCAGACACTGACGTTGTTGCGTGGCGAGCGTCCTACGTTGAATCCCCCGGATTGGTCCGAGCGGATCGGCAAGGTCGACCCCTCCCTCGATTTGGAGGCGGAAATCCTACGGTTGAAGCGGGATCGCAACGCGGTGATCCTCGCCCACTACTACCAGGAAGCTGAGATCCAGGACCTTGCCGACCATGTCGGTGACTCGTTGGCGTTGGCACAGGCGGCGCGAAAGACCAGCGCGAGCTTGATTGTCTTCTGCGGTGTTCATTTCATGGCCGAGACCGCGAAAATCCTGAACCCGGACGCGACGGTTCTGGTACCCGACATGGACGCCGGCTGTTCACTTGCGGATCGATGTCCGGCCGATGTTTACGCCCGGTGGCTCGCCGACTACCCCGGGCACACCGTGGTCAATTACATCAACTCGTCCGCCGCCGTGAAGGCCATGTCCGACATCATCGTTACGTCGTCGAATGCGGTTGACATTGTCGCGCAGTTGCCCGCCGGCGAGAAGATTGTCTTCGGGCCCGATCGTCATCTCGGCAAATGGGTGATGCAGCAAACCGGTCGCGAAATGGTGCTTTGGCCGGGATTCTGCATCGTGCACGAGCAGTTCAACCTACGACGCTTGCAGAAGATGCGTTCCGAGCATCCGGACGCAGTCGTAATTGCGCATCCGGAGTGCGAACAGGCGGTTCTGGATCAGGCGGCGTTCATCGGCTCCACCAAGGCGTTGTTGAGTTTTGTGGAAAAGCGGACGGATTACCGGAAGTTCCTGGTGACCACGGAGATGGGAATCCTGCATCAGATGCGTCGTGCTCGTCCCGATGCGGAGTTCGTTTGCTCCCCTCCGAATTCCGGGTGCGATTGTGCCGTCTGCCCTTACATGAGGCTGAACACGCTCGAAAAGCTCTATGTCTGCCTTCGCGACAACGAACCGGAACTGACCATGGACGAGGAAACCCGCCAGCGTGCCTTGGCTCCGGTGGAGCGGATGTTGTCGATGTCGAAGTCGGCCTGAAATCGATCAAGCCTCAGCCCGGGCCGAACATAGTGAACTGTTCGATGCACGGGTGGTGTGTTCGGTCCGTTTCGGCGGTGAGTTCTGTGGGGAGCGATTCGCGTCCGCGCGCGGATCTCAGAGCCCGGTCGCAAGTTTCGCGAGGGCTGCCTTTGCGACGTAGGCGGTGTCGGCATCCGGCGACGCCTGCAGTTTCCGCAGCACGTCCGCCGCAACCGGGTTTCCGATCTCTCCCAGCGCGACCGCGGCCCAGCGCGAACGGGAATTCGTGGCAGTGGCGACCTTGATCAGGATGTCGAGTGCGGGAGTGCCGATGGTTCCGAGCGCGCGGACTGCTTGGTAGGCCGCGGTGTCGTTGCCGTCGAGAGCGGCCGCCAACACAGGAATTGCCTTGCTGCCGCACCGTGCGAGTCCCAAGGACGCTTCCGCCGCGACCGTTCCATCGGGATCTGCCAATGCGGCTGCCAGCGCGGTCAACTCGGCTGTGGATGCCTTGGACGTCTGCCGGGAAATGTTGTCGGCGAGGGACGCTGCAGCCTTGGCGCGGACATTGGCGTCGGGGTCGCGGAGCAACGCCAGCGTGATCCGCGGGGATTGCAATCCCCCGCTCGCGTCTGCCGCGCGCGCACGGACGGCCGGATCGGATGAGGTTGCGGCCTTGCCGATCTGCACTTCCGCCCGATCGGCAGCCCGTCGAAGGCCTGCAGTCGCCGCCGCCGCAACGAACGTATCGGAGTCTTGCAGCAACGACACCAAGGCATCGCACGCAGCAGGGGTTGCGATTCCGCCTAGGGCTCCCGCCGCCGCCGCTCGTGCGGACGCGTCCGATTCGGGCGAGGTCGCGGACCGGACCAAGACCTGCGCACCCGCGGGATCGCCAATGTTCGCCAGTGCGGTCACCACCGCGCGTCGGACATTGGGATCGGGATCGTTCTCGAACCGGAGGATCGGTTGGGCCGCCTCGGCCACCTTGTGACGACCCAGTGCCTCGATCAGCGCCAGTTTGGACAGGACATCCGAATCCTTCAGTTTGTCCGGCGCAAGCCAGGGCGTAATCAACGGAATGGAAGTCGGGCCGATGATGGCCAGAACTTCCCCAAACGGTACGCGCACCGCGGCGTCTCCCATCCTCGCGGCCAAGGCGGATTGCAGGGGGGCACCGATCTTCTTGAGGGCCTCGATGCTCTGCAGGCGGATGTTGGTGTCGGGATCCTTGGCGGCGGCGAGAATGAGTTCCGGGTAGGAAGATCCGATTTCAATCAAAGCGCCCCGCGCGGCGTCGCGGACCGGATGGGTCTTTGAATCGGCCGATTCGGTATCGGGATCTTTGAGAAGAAGGATCAACTCCTTGAACGCGGCGGGATTGGCGCCGGACTTGGCCAGTTCCTTGAGTGCGGCAATCGCGTTCATGCGGGTCGACTGCGGTGCCCCCCCTTGCAATGCGTCGAACAGAACGTTGCGCCCGATCAACGATTGGACACCGGCCTGACGCTCCGACAGATTCGATCCGGCAATCCGCCTCAGGTCTGCATTGGTTCGGATGCTGTTGAACACGAAATTGCCGGTGCCCAGCACGGCGACAATCCCCAGTCCGATCAAGATACCGGTACGCGTCTTCATGGGGAGCGATTCGCTCTGCCGACCTCCGGTTCCTCCGGTGGAAGTCACCAATCGGTATGATGCATCGTCATGAGGCCGCGACTCGCTTTCGAGACCATCCTGTTCGGTCGTACCATTGTCGACTTGGACCGTGTGCTCGCACGCATCGCCGGCGCCGGCTTCGAAGGGGTGGAGTTCGCGCAACCCCCGGACCGGATTCAATGGCGTCCTCACGGAACAGCCCATCCCGAGCCTATTCCACCGGACGAGTTCGCACGCTTGTTGCGACTTCACAACCTCGAATTTCTCGGAATTTCGGGGGGCAGCATCTCGGCACGCCTCACGTTTTGCGATGCAGCGGGTTTGGTTCCGCAGTATCTATATGTGGACGACCTGAATCTGGTGGACGATGCCCTTTTGCGAATGGCTGACGAACGCGGATGCCGGGTTGCATTCCACCCGCACGCCTTTCTGGCAATCGACAAATCGGGTCCGCTGGAGGCGATGCAGGAGCCTCGCCTCGAGAGGGTGGCTTGGTTGCCGGACACCGCCCACCTCACGATCATGGGGGGTGGGTTCTCCGAACTGGAACGCGTGCTCCGGGACGAGCCGGATCGCATCGCGGCAATCCATTGGAAGGACTGGGACCCGGCGTACGGACGTTCCTACCACCGGTATGCCAAGGGATTCGTCTCCTTGGGGCGCGGCGTGGTTCCGCTGGAGCGCATCGCCAATGCGGTCAAGGGCTCCCGTTGGGACGGCTGGTTGGTTGTCGAGCAGGATTACTCCCGCTCCTCCCCCGAGCGGGCCCTGCGCGACGCGGTGCGTTGGCTTGAGAACCACGGTTTTCCCGTGACCCGTCCCAAGTTGGATACTCCCAGGATTTCGTTGGAGTCTGTGCCCGTTCTTCCGTCGAATTCCCGCTCCGAGCGCCTCGCCGCGTTCGCCGGGGCATTGGCCTCCGCCAGCACCGATCGCCTTCCCGAATGCTACACCACCTTGGCGACCGCGCTGCGGGACTACTTCGATGCCCACCGTGTCGCGCTCTGGGCCTATCGTCCCGGACGTGACATGGTCGAGCTGTTCTCCCTGCTCGCGGTAGAGGATCCCACCGCCGAGCCGGTTGCCGACCTGCGCCTCGCGGAAGGAACCGAACTGCTGCGCAGTGTGATCGAACGTCGCGCGATCGACGTACCCGGTGCGGTGGGTCACGGACGCCGGACCTTGTGCCTGCCGGTGCTCAATCGTTTCAATCACCACCACATCCGGTTTGTCGCCGAAGTCGAAATGGACGAGGATGCCTGTCCGGTCAATAGCGAGGAATCGGCCGGGCTTTCCGATCTGCTGGCGGAAGCGGCGGATGGTGCGCTGGACGACGCCTGTGCGTACGGAACCGGGAAGGTGCAGATCATTGCCGCGCGGCAGCAGAACCTGGCGGTACTCGACGACCTTCGTCACTTGGTGCAGACCCATCTGGACTGCGAAGCCGTCACCATCTTCCTGTCCAATCCCGCCGACGACCGTCTCGACCCATGGTCGAGCACTGGATTGGTTTGGAACGAAACCCTCGAACCGCATCGCCGTTGCTACGGCAACCACTCCGATCCGCAGAGCCCGACAGCCCGAGTGTGGCGACGCCGGGAAATCCTTCTGATGACCAACGGTCAGGAAACTCCGCACCGACCGACATCCTGGGAGACCGGTGTCGATCCGGATCGCGACAACATCCTGATTGCTCCGCTGGTGAGCGTAACCATCGGGGATGACGGCGAGGAACGGGCCAAGGCGATCGGGGTGATCCGTTGCCGCAACAAGAGGCCGTTGCCAGCTGCCCAGCCCGGTGCCCCTCGCGGACCGCGGGTGCGGTATTTCAACCACGATGACGCGGCGATCCTCGATTCGATCTGCCAGGCGGCGGTTCCCCACATTCGGTTGATTGTCGCGGACCAACGGCGCCGCAAGGCGGTAGCCGACATGACCCACGAGCTCAGCAAGCCGGTGAATGCGCTGCGCGCGGCAGTGGACAAACTGCGCAGCGATCTCAACCGGATCGACAAGGAGTTGCTGGGGATTGTGGACACGCTCGGCCCCGGGACATCCCCCTCGGATCGACAGCGATTGCGGGAGTTTGCCACCTCGGGACACCGCAAGTACTTCCGTCAGGACTATGTCAAGAATATTCTTTCCTGGACGCGGTTGATGGTTCGCGTGATCGGAAACGCGGATGTCTACGGCCTGCGTTCCGTGGTTCCGGAACTCGAAACCGAGCCTGCCTACCTGATGGCCGAGGTGGTTGCCCCCGCCGTGGACATGGCTGAACATCTGCTCAAACGCCGAGGGTTTGACAAGGCGCACATCCGGTACGATTCCTTCGCCGATATCCCGCGGCTGCATGTGGACGTCAACCTCTTCCAGCAAGTATTCTTCAATCTCTTGTCAAACGCGATCAAGTATGCGTACAACGATCCGGCGCGGTTCGGCATCGAGATATCGACGCGCGTCCAGGGCGATCGGTACTGCATCGCGGTGCGCGACTGGGGACCCGGAATCGAGACGAGCCACGAGAAGTCGATCTTCGAGGAAGGCGTGCGGGGCCCGGAACACCTGAGCGACCTAGTCGGAGGACTTGGACTTGGGCTTTGGGTGGTACGGGAAGTCGTGCGTCAGCACGGTGGACAGGTCGCAGTCACACGGAATGGTGACCCGACGGAAATATCCCTGTTTCTGCCGCGCAGCCTGGCGTCCGCGCCTCCGCGTCAGCGCCAACCACATAACAATCGAGACGGAGCGTAGTTTTCATGGCGGACCTTGTATTGGTCTTCGACGACGAAACATCGGAAATGCAGGATTGGTGGGACGAGTTGCGCGAGGAAGGGATGACCGTTCTCGAAACCACCACCACCAGCGAGTTGGTTGCCGGATACCATGCCGCCCAACCCGACTTGATCGTCCTGGACCGAATGCCCGGCCGTGGCAACGATTACCGGTGGCAGGCGCCGTCGGCAGGCGGAGACCTGCAGGAGACGTTGCTGCTGATTCATC
>CAZYBA010000086.1:0-1166 GCA_964646105.1 uncultured Armatimonadia bacterium | reverse complement strand
AAGGACACCGTCCCTTCCGAATTCGTGGCCAAGGCCCGGGCCATGATCGAGCACTTTCGTTACCCCAAAGGCACCGCCGCAGCCGATCACCCCGACCGACTGTCGTTCCATGTGCGGACGCCGGAAGGAACACTTCCCGTGCGTTTCGTCCCCTGCGCACCCAAGGAACACAACGTCTTCCAAGCCGGCGAAAACTGGCTGCTCCGTGAAATCTTTTCCGCCTACCTCGATGGCGACACGCCTCAGAATCTGCTCAAGTGTGTGCTCGCGGACGAGACCGCGCGGGTGGCCGGATTGCTTTATCTCGGTGGCCCCGATGCATCATGGAACGAGGATGTCACCTTCGAAACGGCGCCCGATCTGCGCTACGGCGCCGACAACCGCCCGATCCAAGGAGTCGGTGCGGCCATGGTCGCCCGGATCGTTGCGGAGCACCTCTGGCGTCAAAACATCCCCGTGGACGCGTTTCTGGACGGCTTGGTCGAGATGCCGGATGACTTTGCCATGCATGTCTTCAAGTCTGCGGATCCGGCGTTCTTGACCGCGCTTGGTTTGCGACAAGACGAGCGCGACAACCTGCGCTGGTGGTGCGATGGGCCGGCCGCCCGCTATCTTTTAGGCCGGGTGCTGCGTCCCCGCTTCTGAACTCTCTCCGTCTTACGGTTTCGAGGGGGCAAACCCCGGCTTCCCGCCCGTACGATGCTCCACCTGTCCGGTGGACCCGCATGGTAGACTTTCGCGTGGAACGCATCCAAATCGGCGGCCATGTGGCCGCGCTCAAGCCCTATCAGCCGGGCAAGCCGATCGAGGAAGTCAAGCGCGAACTGGGTATCGAAGGCGAGATCGTCAAACTCGCATCCAACGAGAACCCGCTTGGACCCTCTCCCAAGGGTATGGCGGCCGTTGCCGATGCCTTGGCAAACCTCCATCTCTATCCGGACGGGGCCTGCCATGACCTGCGCCACGCTGTCGCCGCAAAACTCAACGTCGCGCCGGACATGCTTATCTTCGGCAACGGATCCGACGAAATCATCCACCTGCTGGGGCTGACGTTCCTCCAACCTGGCGACGAGATGGTGACCGGCGAGCCGACGTTCGTTCTTTACGAGTCCGCAGCGACCTTGGCAGGCGCCACCCGCATAGGAGTCCCTCTCACCCGAGGCGAT
>CAZYBA010000085.1:544-10293 GCA_964646105.1 uncultured Armatimonadia bacterium | reverse complement strand
GTTCACCATCTTGGCGGTGAACGCCATCGGTTTACCGTCCGCCGACTCGTATTTCTCATACAGACTCGCGCCACCGGCACCGGTCACCACGTAGAGGATCCCACCGGGACGGGTGTTCTTGATTCCGTCGAACTTGGTGTCGAGTGAGATCTTGCCATCCACCTTGCCATCTTTGTCCTTCGGTCCAGACGGCTGGAAGCGCAGCGGGTGCGACCGTTGGTAGTTGTGGACGTGACCGCTCCACACCACATGGACGCGGTGCTTTTCGAAACGCGGGGACAGGACACGCATCCACTGGTTGTTGAAATGTTCCTTGGACGATTGGAACGGCGGATGGTGCAGAACGACAAACCGCCAGCGCGCCTTTTTCGCGGACGCGAGGTCCTTGTCGAGCCAGGAGAGCAGGTTGGGGTCGGTCCAGTCGGCATGGGTATTGGAGTCGAGGAATGTCCAATGGACATTGCCGACATCCATCGAGAAATGCGTCATGCGCGGCCAGCGCGCACCAGCCGATGCGGCAAGCGCGGCGCGCTGGACGTCGGTTCCGCCCGGGTCCACCGCGTTCTTGCCCCCCGCCCGAATCTCCGGCCCGTTCAGTGGCTGGTTCCAGTAGGCGAAGTAGGCGTAACTGTCGGCGGACTTCTCGAAATACTTGCCGGCAATGTCGTGGTTCCCGGGTGCCGCCGCCATGGGAATGGAGCGCAGGACGGGCGCCCCTGCCGTCGCTGACGCGGTTTCGGCGTTGAAGATCGGCCAAAAGTTGGTGCGGTACTCGGACGTTCGCCCGCGGCTGTAGACAATATCGCCCGTGATAACGGCATAGTCGGGCTTAGCCAGATGCAACTGGTGGGCAATCTGCTTTTCCGCGACGGTGCCCGCCCCGGTGTCGCCGAAGACCACGACCCGTTGGGTGGGATCTCCCGGTGCACGGGGTGCACGGGCGCGTGCCCCGAAAACCACCTGATCGCCCTTCTGGACCCGGTAATCGAAGAGTTCGCCCGGCTCAAGCCCCTCGAGGGCCGTCTGCATCACCGCATGCTTGCGCTCCGTATCGAGTTCGACAGCGTTCGACTGCGGCGACGGAGCCGGGCGCCATTCGCCGCCTGCGGCGGGTCGGGTTTCCACCTTCCATTCATCCGGTTTCGCACCCGCGGCAACCAGCCACATCAGGGCAAGGCGCGACTTGCCGTCGGTGCCCGATGTTTCGCCAAACTGAAGATACGGCGGCGCTTCGAACGCTTCGGCGACAGTCTTGACCGGCACCGCCGCCGGGAGCGTGGCTTCTGCCGCCGCGCCCTTGCGCAATCCCGCACTCGATCGGGAAGACGCGGAGTTGCCACCGCCCAGGGACGGTGTCTGCATCTGCGGGGAATTGAGGTTGGGACTGGTCCCGGCACAACCCGAGAGTCCCAGCGAAACCAGCCCGGCAAGCGCGACAAATCGCCGTCGTTCCATGGTGCCAGTATACCGATCCGGATCAATTCCATCCCCGCCGGAACACACGGGAACGATTTCCGACGGGAAATCCGCCAAGCAGAGGACCCGCCCGGTATAGATCGGGCGGGTTCGGAAGGTTGACGAAAGTTCACGCACGATCCCTCGCCGACTCTCAGCCAGGATCGGGAAGCAACAGAATGGAACCGATCAGTCGAACCGCACCGCGGCCTTGCGCGGAAGCATTTCGCTGCGGTTGGCGGCGTGGTAGAGGAACGAGGCCAAGACCACGGCGGCCTGTTTCATGTCATCGATCTGGATACGGTCGAACACATCCTGATTGGAGTGATGGGTACGTGCGTCGTATTCGATCGGATCCTGGATGAATTGGAACCCGGGAATGCCGGCACCGTCGAACGGAAGATGGTCGGTGCCGCCGGTGTTGCGCAGGGTAAGCGTGGTGGCACCGAGATCGGAGAACGGACGCAACCAGTCCCGGAAAATCGGCATCACCGCACTGTTTCCTTGGCACCACACCCCGCGGATCTTGCCGGTCCCGTTGTCGAGATTGAAGTAGGCGCTCAACTTGCCGTGCTCGGGCTTCGGACTCTCGCGAGTTCCGAAATGCTCCTTGACATAGCCGGCCGAACCGAAGATTCCTTGCTCCTCGCCCGACCACAGAGCAATGCGTACCGTCCGACGCATGGGAGCACCGATTGCCTTGAGGATGCGGACCGCCTCCATGCATACGACGGTTCCCGCCGCGTTGTCGGTCGCTCCTGTGCCACCGTGCCAACTGTCGATATGGGCACCGCACATCACCACTTCGTCGGCCTTGTCCGTGCCGGGAATTTCCGCGACCACATTGAACGCTTGACTGTTGTCGGAACCATTGAAGCGTACCTTCGTCCGGGTGTCCACCATCACCTTTTCACCTGCCTGCACCATGCGGAGCATGCGGTTGTAGTGTTCGGTGCTGACCGCGATCTGCGGGACCATCGCCTTTTCCGCTTCCCGCTTCCACGGGGAAACCCGGCGCGGACCGCCGCCTGCGATTTGACGTCCCTGGCCGGGTTGACGCTCCGGTTGGGCCGGGGTCACCGCAGGTACCGTCGCCTGTTGCACGAAAAGCGTCCCGCCGTCACCACGGGCGGCATCGAGAACCGCAGCCGCTCCCTCCGCCTTGCAGAACGCCAGCAGACGTCCCGCCATGGAACGTTGACGCATCATCGCCTGAACCCGCTGGCGTTGCTCCTCGGTCATTCCCGAAAGGTCCGGAGTGCCTCCGCCGCCCCGTTGGCGAGTCCCCGGGCCCGACTTCTCCAATGCGTCCAGCGCCTCGTCCGACCAGCGAGTCCCTTCCGGTGCAAAATGAGCCGCCACTTCTCGCTCAGGGGAAATCATCACGACCTTGCCGCGCAACTGACCCTTGTATTTATCCAACGCCGCTTCGTCGGCCGCCTCGAGATAAACGACCTCCGCCTTGCCCGACCAGGCCGTCGACCACGCCTTGGGCAACGCGATCACCGGGAACGCCGTGGGTGCGACCACTTCCATCGAAAACCGGTCCAGGGTCCAGCCACGTCCGAATTCGCCCCAGGGTTCGAGACGCGCGCGCACCAAGCCCCACTTTTCCAGAGTTTCCTTCACCCAGACATTGGCGCGGTCCAGTCCGGGCGAGCCGGTCAGTCGCGGACCAATGACATCGGTCAACATGGCCATGGACTCCGGAAGCTTCGAGCGTCGCAGGCCCTCCACACGAATCCTCTCGACAACCTTGGTGTCGACAGGCTCCTCGGCGATAGCCGGCGTGACGAATGCGACAACACCGATCGCAGCGGCGGCGATAAAACTCAAACGATTCATGGGGAGACCTCGGGAGAAGATCACGAATTATAACGACGCGCCTGTGCCCCGGCAATGCGACGCCCAAGACGCAGCGAACGCGCCGAACTCTTCTTGACTGGTCACCACCATCTGGATGCAATTCCTGTCGGCAATCCACACGACCCAACCCTGCTCTCGACAGCCGGAAACACGCCGGAACCACACCACCGGGTCGACTCCCCCGATTCGTACGCCGGACCGAACCACCCCTCCTGACGCGAATTCCTTTTTAACCATGCTGCTCCCGATTCCCGGTGCGCCGGTATCGCTCTTCCAGGCAAGGCGATCCGATCCCGGCTGGCGAAATTCCCCCCATGTTCGCCACCATCCCATTCTCCGCACCGCTCCCCGACCGGACTGCCCCGATTGCCCGCCAATCCGATGCCTCGGCGGCAATCCCTCGGTCCCGCATTGCCGCCGAAATCCAACACTTGCTGCAGGACCCTGCCCTGCGCGGTGCAAGCGTCGGCCTGGTCGTACGTTCCCTGACACGCGGCGACGAACTGGTGGCGATCAATCCCGACCTGCGCTGCATTCCTGCGTCGAACCAAAAACTCCTCACCGCCGCCGCGGCGATCAGTTTGCTCGGTCCCGACTACCGCTTCCCCACCGAAGTGCGTAAACACACCAACCGGTTGTGGCTGGTCGGATCCGGCGATCCGTCGCTCACCCGGCAACGTCTCGAGCAACTCGCCGGTGAAACCGCCCGAGCGCTCGGTCCGGAACAGCCCGATTCGCTCGCATGGGACGACACGGCGTTTGCCGGCCCGGTGCTCGGCGCGGCCTGGCAATGGGATGACGAGACATATTCGTTCAGCGCCCCTTTCTCCGCCTTGGTCATGGACCGCTCCACCGCGATCCTCACCGTCACGCCAGGCTCGGCGGGAACCCCGGCGGTCGTTTCCCTGCCAGCCGCGGCGGGAAGCATCGAAGGGACGATCACCACCCTTGCGGGAAAGGAAATAGGAATTCGATGGGAACGCCAACGCGCAGCCTCGGTAGTCGTGGTGTCGGGGACGGTCGGCGCATCGGCCGCTCCCCAGCAGTTCCCATTCGCAGTACACGATCCGACGTCCTACACCGGACAGGCATTTGCCGAAAACCTAACCCGCCAAGGATTGCGGCTCGTCACGACAGGCCGCAGTGCCGCACCCGCCGACAGTGTCCGAGTCGCGGTTTCCCGTTCGGGCCCGTTGCGCGACCTGCTCGCCGAATTCCTGAAACCCAGCGACAACCTTGCCGGCGAGTGTCTACTGCGCGCGATCGGTCGTCATGCCGGAGGAATCGGTTCGGACACGACCGGAATCGCAATCCTCCGAAAATGGCTTGGGCAGAGCGGTCTCGACCATTCCCGGATCGACATTGTCGACGGAAGCGGACTCTCGATGCAGAACACCCTGACCGCCCGTTTCACCGTTCAATTGCTCTGTGCCATGGCCGAAAACAGGGATTTCGTGAATGCCCTGCCGGTGGCGGGCCGGGATGGCACCCTGCGCAGTCGGCTCAAGGGTACTGCCGCCGAAGGACGGGTGATGGCCAAGACCGGCACCCTCACCGTTGCATCGAGTCTGTCAGGCTATGTTGTGACCCGCGCGGGAGAACGATTGGCGTTCAGCATCCTCATGAACCAGTTCGACCGCAAGACGGGTTCCCGGCAGGCTCGCCTTGTACAGGACGCGATCGCGGAGCGGTTGGCGCGCCTGGCCCCGATCCGAGACTGAATACCAAGGCGCCGGCGCTGCGTCGCGGCGCATCCGTGGCACCTTCCACAGCCTCGGGCAACCCGTTTCCCGATCCGCGTTCCCAACCGGAGCGACTCATTGATCCCCACTTCGCCGGAGGGATTCCCCGATCGCGCGTCGGCCGGCCTTCCCAGTCTCGGCAAGCGGTACCGGACCAGATTCAATCGGCGCGCAGGATCCGATAGGCTCCCATGCTGTGTTGAAACGGCGGCATCGGGCTCCACCAGCGCCGCACATGGACCGCGGGTTCCTCGACCACACCGAAACCCGGGTTCGTGCTCAACCTCCAACGCGCATCCATGACCGGGAACATCTCCGGCAGGTACGCCAGATAATTGCCGGTCGCATCGGGATTGTAGGCGTCGGCCGGACGCGCGATCGCCGGATTGTTGGTGTGGTGCCCCTCGACCACTTGGGTATTGGCGTTGAATTCGAAACCACCGTCGATTTCCCGCGCCGGGATACCCTCCGCACGCAATTGCGCGTACAACGACTGTCGCGCCCGAGTGTGTTGGAAATAATCGTACGACGATGCGGCGCCGTAGAGCGCGTAGAACCCCGCGAAGACCGCAGCCAAGGTCCATGGTCGCTTACCCGTCGCCTGAACCTGCGCCGCATGGAATACCAGAACACAGGGTAGCAGCGGGATCAGATACCGGTCGAACATGTTCATCTGGGCCAACCAGGGAACGAACGCGATCACCTGAATGGCGGCGTACACCGCCAATACGCTGAGGGCAACCGTCGATCGATCGTGGGCCGGAGTGCGCCGGGACAATGTCTTTTCCCACCAATCGAGAAACAGATAGCCTCCGGTCACCAAGCCCGCTGCTCCTGCGAAAACCAACACGGCGATCAGGGCCGGAGGCAATACTGCGGGATTGCGCACAAATCCGTCGACGCCGCCTACCAACACCCCGGTCGACGTGAAGTACTGCCCGTAGTACGTCAGCATGTACTTGTCGGAGAGCAACGGCATCCCCTTGGTTCCCATCGGATGGACCGGAGGCAGCAAGGCCACCACCGCCAGCGCCCCCACCAGCAACCACCGGATGGTGCGTCCGCGCAGCGACGGCAGCGCGAACGGCAGTGCGAACAAACCGACCATGTTCAGGAATTTGTAAATGGCACGGAACGCGACAGGGGGGATCGCCAGGATGATCTGCAATCCCATGTCGAAGCGGACCGGAACCGTGTAGTCGAACGTGTCGAACCAACGCACGAGCGGTACCGCGACGGCCAAGATCGCCAGGGAGGAAATCAGGGCGGTCAAGCGGGCGGAAGGAACCATCCATCCCACGACCGCGAGCGCACCGAGAAAAGGCAGCCACAGGGCCTGACGATCCATGCCTGCCACCATGCCGACCGCCACCGCGGCAAGCAGGCGGCGACGATCGACCCGCGTGTTGTCACGAAGCGCACCAAACAGCAGGACCAGGGACCAGAGGCCCAGCGCCGCACCGGGAAGATCGGTGAGGAACGTCGGAACCGATCCAAGAACGAACGGGCTGCCGACCATCACCGTCGTGATCAACGTGGATGGAAGCCTTCCGACACCGCATCCCCGGGAAAGCAACCACACCAATGCGGCGTAAGCCCCGGCGGAAACAAACCCGATCAGGTGGAGCAGCCACCACGAGAATCCAAAACACTTCACCAGGAGGGCGCCCACCGCCATCTGCGGGAGCATCAACGGCGTCCCCCAACCGTTGAACGTGATCCGCCCGGTCCGCGCCAGCGCCTCGGTCGCCCGGCCGTACGAAAAATCGTCGTTCATCGGGACATCGTTCCAACCACCTGCCAGCAGAACGAAGAGAACGACACCGACGCCCCACAACCATGCAATGTGCGAGTCCGACAGGGCTTTCAACACCTTCACGGGTCGGGATTCACCATTCATTCGTCACCGTCCTGCGCCAAGCCGGACGCACGGGCGTACAACACCCGCCGGGCAATGCCGGTGCGTTGCGAAACCTCCCGGGCCGCATCTTTGGCCGAAAGCCCACGATCCCGTGCAACCTTGAGAAGGGCATCGATATCGAGTTCGGCGACCTCCTCCGGAACACTTCCCTCGGCGGCACCCGCCAGCACGATCACACACTCGCCGCGCGCCGGTTTCGCAATAAAATGCGCCTCGACTTCGGCCAACGTCCCACGCACGAATTCCTCATGGAGCTTCGTGACCTCGCGGGCCACCGCGCAACGGCGTTCGCTCCCGCATGTCTTGGCCAATTCAGCCAGAGTGGCAGCAAGTCGGACCGGGCTTTCGTACAGGACAATGGTGCGCGTTTCCACCGACAACTGCCTCAGGCGCTCGCGGCGGTCGTTGGTTCGCGGCAAAAAGCCCTCGAACACGAACCGGGTCGGGTCGATCCCACTGGCCACCAGCGCCGCGAGAAGCGCGCTGGCCCCGGGAATCGGCTCCACAATTATCCCGCGTTCCACCGCCCGCACCACCAGCACGCCTCCCGGGTCCGAGATGCATGGGGTCCCGGCGTCCGAAACCAACGCAATACTTTCTCCGTGTTCCAATCGTTCGAGCAACGAGTCCTCGTGGCGGGACCCGCTGTGCCCGTGGAACGCGACCATCGGAGTGTCGATCGCAAAACGGGCCAGGAGCTTGCCGGTGACCCGGGTGTCTTCGGCGGCGATCCGATCGACTTCACGCAAGACACGCAGCGCGCGCGCGGAGATGTCCTCCAGATTTCCGATCGGGGTGGAAACAAGGAAGAGCCGGCCGGGAACACTCCCGGCCGACTCGTTCGCAGCAGTACTGGAAACCCGGCTCAACGCCGCGAATTCGACTTGGGCCCCGCGGACGTCGGCGGCGCCGCATTCCGTTGCGCCTCCGCCTTGAGAAGATCCTGCTGTCGCTTGGTGAGTTGTTGATTCTTCTCGAGCGCGGCCATTTCCCCGGCCTTGTCGCCTACGAACCGATGCAGATCGGCGAGTTGTTTCCACTGGTCGGGGGATGTCAGCGGCAGCCGGCGGAGCGCGTCGATCTGTGCCTTCACCTTTTCGGGTTGCTTGAGGCGCTGATACGCGGTCGCCAACTTGAAACGGGTTTCGGGAAGGTTGCGTCCTTCGAGTGCCGCCTCGTAGGCAGCCACCGCCTCCGCGTCCTTGCCCAGCGTTTCGTAAATGGCTGCCTTGCGCAACGGCACCGCTCCGAGCGGATCGTCGGACTTCGAGACCTTGTCCAATTCCGCAATGGCTTCGGCCAGTTTGGCGTTGCGCTGCGGCCCGTCGGCTTCCCGGACCAATTTGGCGGCCTTCAGGCCCGGATCGATGATCTCGATCTTGACCCCGACCTCGGCCGCCTTGATCGCCTCGCTGGCGCGCCCCGACGCAATACGCTCTATGTACTGGTCGATGTAACGCTTCTTTTCCTTGTCGAAGTCCTTCGGGAACGACTTTCCGGCTCGTTCGCCCTCCAAACGGACAATATGGAATCCGTACGTCGTCCGCACCAAGGTCGGGCTCACATTGTTCAATCCCGCGGTGAGGGCACCGGCCGTGAATTCGGGAACATAAGTCTGCCCCGACTGCCACTCGTAGAGTCCCCCCTTGGCCTTCGAGCCGGGGTCGTCGCTGTTCGCCTTCGCCAAATCCGCCATCTTCGAAGGGTCCTTGAGGACTTGGTCGAGGATCTTGTTCGCCTTTTCCTTGGCCTGGGGTTCCGGAAGACCGCCTTCCCCGAACTTGACCAGGATGTGACGAATCCGGACTTCGTTGAAGGAGCGACGGATCAAGGCTTCGTCCGCGTTGATGCCTGTGCTGAACTTTTCCTGCAATTTGCGGTAAGCCAGCGAGATCCTCAAGCGATCCGGATCGGAATTCTGGGCCTTGATGATGTCGACATTCAGATCAGGGTTGATCTTGCGCAACGCCTCGTTGATCTGGTCGTCGGTGGCCTTGGGATCGAGTTTGAGTTGGCTGGCCACTCCCGCCCGACCCGACATTTCCCAGTCCTGGTCGGCGGCCGCCTTGATCTCGGCATCCCCGAGTGGAATACCTTCCTTCTTGGCGGCGACAACGACCGATTCCTGGCTTTTGATTTGGTCGATCGTCATCAGACGGAACATATCGACCAGCTCCGGGGTCGGAGACGGCATCTGGCCACCGCGTCCCGCCGACGCGATGGCGTTGTCGAGAACCCCCCGCCCGATCTCGCGGTCACCGATCTTGGCGACCGGCTTTTCGGTGTTGGCGGACGGAGCCGACGAAGAGCCCGAGATGTTTCGACCGATTCCGCTGTAGACGATGCCGATCAGCAAAGGCAACGCCATCAAGACGACGACAGCGACCCCGAATTTTTCGACGAATCGCTTCATCCCCATCAATGACATGGTGTTGATTCCTTCTGGACTGTAGGGCGGGGACGTTGGTCGTTCACGCCTGGTCGATCAGTTTGCGCAGGGCGGCGAGGCATTCTCGCGAAGAGGACTCCGGGGTGCCCCCTGCAGCGCGGTAGTGGGTTTCCAACGAGACAACGCCTGCGTACCCCGCAGCACGCAACGCGTTGAAATGGCCGACGTAGTCGATGTCGCCGGCGCCGACCACGGTCCACACCGGAGTTCCGTCGGCACCGATGCGCGCATCCTTCACATGGACATGGGCGGTATGGGCGGCGACCGCGTCCCATCCGGACGGAAACGGCGTTTCACCGGCAACAAAGGCGTTGCC
>CAZYBA010000085.1:0-534 GCA_964646105.1 uncultured Armatimonadia bacterium | reverse complement strand
GATGAGTCGGGAAAGACTTTGGTCGCCACCGGTAGCGACATCTTTGAGATGGATATGCACCATCACATCCTTGCAGGCATCGTAGCCATCAGGTAACGCTGCTTCACCAAGCATCATCGCGTTGCCCGGATCCCAGACCATCTTCAGCGCCGGAGAGCCGATCCGCTCCACCATGCGCGCGGTCTCCGCGCCGGTTCCCAACGTACAGGAATGCTCGTTCTCCAACAGCAGGGTAACGCCGGCGCGCTCCGCCAACTGACACGGACGCGCCAATGCCTCGGCGATGCGGTCTTCCAAAGACGGGGTGAGCGAACCGCGGCGCCAGAACGAAAAGATCCGGATGTAGGACGTACCGAATCGCTTGCACAGGTCGATCGCATGCTGCAAAAGACCAATCTGGTCGGCATGGGTCCGCTCCAGCGCACCATGGGTGGGCCCCAGTTCACCCGCCGGGACTTGGTCTATCTCGCACTTGTAGAGCGGGGTGTCCAGACAACAGACCGACATCCCCGATTCCTGCAAGTCCTTCTCGAC
>CAZYBA010000084.1:0-10353 GCA_964646105.1 uncultured Armatimonadia bacterium | reverse complement strand
TTCTTGGTTTCCTTGGTGGTCGGTAGTGACGGGGTATTGGGTTGGTGTTAGCGGTGGGCCGCGGTGAGTTGCTCGCGCAGGCGATCGATCTTTCCCTTGACCGATCCGTCGATGACTGTGTCTCCGATGCGGACGAGGATGCCTCCCATGAGCGCCGGGTCGACTTCCGTGGACAGTTCGATGTCCTTGCCGGTCCGTTTCTCGAGCGCCTTTTCCAAATCGGCTCTTTGAACATCGGTGAGCGGAACTGCCGACACGGCGGTCGCAGCCGCGACATTGCGTTCCCGACGCACCATTTGATCGAATTCAGCCTTGATGTCGGCCAGCAACGGAAGACGTCGGTGGTCGGCGAGCAAGTTGATGAAGGCCAGCGTTGCCGGTCGCAGGGTTTTTCCGAAGGCAACCTGGAACGCGTCCTTTTTCTTGGCCTCGGAGATAAGGGGATGCGCCGCGATTCGTGCAAGACTCGGAGTTGCGACCAAGGTGGAGGCCACAGCTTGGAGGTCCGCCGACGCTTGGTCGAGGGTGCCGTTGCGATGTTCCTGATTGAAGAAGGCGGCGGCGTAGCGCCTTACCACTGCGTCGTCGGCCATTGCTTACGCCTCCGCCGCATCCCGGGCAATGAATTCGTCGACAAGCTTTTGGTGCCGTGCAGGGTCCAGGTTTTCACCTACGACATGGGTGGTGGTGCGCATGGCGATGTCCACGATCTGTTGGCGCAGGCTGATCATGGCCTGTTCCTTTTCGCGGTTCGCCTCGGCTTCGGCACGGGTGATGATCTCCCGGCTCTTGGCATTGGCGTCGGCGAGAATTTGATCGCGTGCGGCCTGTGCTTCCTTGATGGCGTTCTGGATCTTGTCGCGTGCTTCCGCCTCAATGGCGGCGAGTCGTGCCTCGTAGTCCGACTTGAGGGTTTCCATCTCGCGTTGGGAAGCGTCGAGGCGGTCGTAGCCCGTGGTGATCTCGGTCGCGCGTTCCTCGAGGACCTTGCCGATCGGCGTGAAGATCATCTTCTTCGCGGCGAAGACCAGTATGAGGAACCCGACCATGTTGACCACGATCAGGCGCACATCGATGTTGAGGGATTGTAGGATTTCCATAGTGGAGTGGCGTCCCGACGGGGTCGCCTACTACCGCGGCGTCCGCGGCGTGGGGAACAACAATCCACCCGGTCCGGCGCAGGACGCGCCGGACCGGGTGGAGGCGACGATTACTTGCCGAGCGCTTGATCGACCGACGGCAGCTTGCCCTGGAGCATGAAGAACATGAGGAGGGCGTAGATGACGAGGGATTCGATCAGGGCGAGAGCGATGATCATCATGGTCTGGATCTTGCCGGCCATTTCGGGCTGGCGGGCGACCCCTTCCAGAGCGGCCGCGGCGGCCTTGCCCTGTCCGAGACCCGCACCGATGACCGCGATCGGCAGTCCGATGGCGACTCCGAGTCCGAGAAGTCCAAAGTAGAGTTGCATGTCGATTTCCTCCGAATGGTTGCGGCCCGCGCCGCTTTGGGTGGATTGGTTGGCGGGATCAGTGCGCGTGCGCCGCCCCGTGTTCTTCGTGCCCGTGATCGTCGTGTCCATGGTCGCCGATCGAGAGCGCGATGTACGAACAGGTCAGGATGGCGAAGACCCCGGCCTGTACGATGGATCCGAAGACACCGAAGGCAAGCATCGGCGCTTGGAACGGAATAATGCCCATGGTCAGCGAAGCGGCCATCATGATCAGGACCGCAATGACTGTCTCTTCACCGAAGACATTGCCGAAAAGGCGCATTGCAAGGGAGACAGGCCGCACCAAGGCGCCGATCAGTTCGATCGGGAAGATCAGCGGAGCCAACACCGGCATGGGACCGGCGAAGTGCTTGAGGTGCCCCCCCAAACCGTTGGCCCGGATACCCTCGGCGTTGAACAAGACAAACACAATGAACCCGAGGGCGAATGTCATCGATATGTTCGCCGTCGGCGCCGGGGTGAACGACCACGCCGCCATCGGGACTTCGGTGGCGTTCGAAGGATCGTGCTTGAACGGCCACCAGTACATGGGCAGGACGCCGCACAGGTTGGAGCAGAGCACAAATGCGAAAATAGTGCCGACGAACGGCGCGAATCGCTCTCCGCCGTGCCCGATCATCGACTGGCTGAAGTGGGTGATCGACGCGACCGCCTGCTCGATGAGCAATTGCCCCTTCGTGGGATTGCGTGCGGAGAGCCGCCCCATCCGTGTCTTCGCAAAGACCAAGACCGCGAGACCGACGAACAGCCCGACGCCGCTGTACCAATCGGCATAGTGCTCGCCAAGCGGGGCCGCATGATGCCCGCCGGCGTGTCCGGCGGACGCGTGGGTACCGTCGGCACCGTGCGATTGTCCGGCCGAATTTGAAGCAACGGGCGCCGAATCCGGCGCTTGGGCGACCAACAACGGCCCACCGGCCGTTGCCTGCCCTTCCGAACCATTTCCTGTCGTGTTGGATACTGCCTGCGGCAATTGCGTGTCCTTAGTCATCAGTAGAGGTTTACGCCCGTCCGGTCTGCGAGACAGCGTCGGAACACATTCCCCCGACTGCACGCAAACCGATCACCGCTTGCAAACAGATGAAGCCCGCTGCGAAGGCGATGACCGAACGCGAATCCCATTGGCCGACCACCCACCAAATCAGGGTCGCGACCATCGGGTACTTTACCAGAGCGAATGCCGTTATGGCAGACTTCGGGGCCAAGCCAGAGCGTTTTTTTTCCGGCCGCCAAGGTATGAGAACTCGCGGAACCACGAACACCAAACTGGCGAGGAGCGCAACGGCTACGGTCAAGCCGATGAGAAACGGCATCACCGCCCACCATTGGTTCCATCCGCACAAGAGGAAGACGACGGTTCCGGCGAGCCACGACGTCGACCGCAGCGTGGTACGCAGCCACCGGTTTGGTTCGTCCCGGGTCACTTTTTCGGACCTCGCGCATTGTTCGTGCCATCGAGCTTCGCAGCAATGCTGAAAACGTTGGCAAAGCCGGAAACACATCCGAGGAGGAAGCCGACGATCAATCCCCAGGGGGTTTCGGACCGGATGACGTACTTGTCGGCTGCCATTCCGAGGAGGGTGCCGGCGATCAGGGAACTGACCAGCGCGGTGGCAATGTTCCAACCGGCACCGATGCCCCGCGCCTCCGACCCGCTGAGGGAGATCCCGCGCGGTCCGCGCAGGGGGCTGTCCTTCGGTACCGGTCGCTGATACTGGACCTTGGGCGGGTCGGGCAACAGCGGACGTGGCGGAAGTTCCGGTTCGTCGGTTGACGACTTCCGGTCGTCGTCGTGTTCGCTCACGTCTCCATCCCCTCCGCCAATTGGAAGGCATCGTGGAGCGCACGGATTGCGGCGGATGCGTCTCCCTCCGGAATGAGTGCCGAGAGCGAGTACGTGGAATCCGAAGTTTGATGGACCGTAACACCGGCATCGGCGAGAGCGCCGAGCATACGGGCGAATATTCCCGGGATATCGTCGATGCCACTTGCGATGACGGAGACCAGGGTCGAGTCTTCGGTGAGCCGTGCCTTCAGGGGAAGGATCTCGACCATGGACAGGGTCCGGGCGAGTTGTCGATCCTGGGACTGATACCCCCGACCGTTCTCACCGATTCCTATCAGGTAGATCCGTCCGAACGGAGGTTGGGGGCGAATTCCGATCTCGACTGGGACCACGAGTCCGTCGAGGAGTTCGCGCAACGCCGGCAGGTGCTCACGGGCCACCGCAAAACTGAACGCTCCAGGGTGGCTGTCGGTCACGTGGAGAGCGATTCCCGCTTGGTCGAGGGCCCGGTAGACCGCCTGTTCAAGCAACGGCCGATCGTGGTCTCGGTCCGGATCGCACGGAAAATGGAGATGGACCAATCGTCCGGTGTGGGTGACCCCGGTGACCCGCGGTTGGCCATCGGGAACTCCATCTGCGGTGATGAGCGTCCCATCGTTGTCGTCGAACGTGCTTTTGACCCACAGGGGGACGCCATGAAGTGCGGCAATCTCGGCGGCGCGGGGGTGAACCACCTTCGCCCCTTGGTGCGCCATTTCGGCGACCTCATGGTAGGCGGCCCGTGTCAGGGTCCGTGCGCCCGGCACCATGCGTGGATCCGCGGTCTTCACACCGTCGACATCGGTGAAAATCTCCACTTCGACCCGTTGTCCGTGGGGTTTCAGGGCAGCCCCGAGTGCTGCGGCGGTCGTGTCGGATCCTCCACGACCCAGTGTGGTGATCGCCCCGTATTCCGTTGCGCCCTGAAAACCGGCCACGACCACCACTTTGCCGGCTTCGAGCATGCGCAGCACATAGCCCGGGTCGATCGATAGAATCCGCGCATTGCCGAATTCGTAGTCCGTACGTATTCCGGCTTGTCCGCCGGTCAGGGCGATGGACGGAATGGAGCGGGCATGGAGAGTCTGGGCCAGCACGACTGTCGAGATGATTTCACCGCAAGCAACCAACAGGTCGGATTCCCGTCTGGTCGGCGCGGTTGCCGGGTCCACTTCGGACAGCATTTTCAAGAGGGTGTCTGTGGCATAGGGTGCACCGGCGCGACCGATGGCGCTGACTACGACAACCACTTTCCACCCGCGGCGCAAAGCCCGTTGAATCTTGGCAACGACTGCTTCGCGTGCGGCATCGCTGGCGACCGATGTCCCTCCGAACTTCTGAACCAGGATGTTCACGAATTGCCCCCTGCGTCGATACCGAACGTCCGGCGCAGCGCGGCGGCGGCGCCGGGGGCATCTGCCTCACTCACCAGGCAGTGGACCGCATCGTACGCGTCCCCTGTCTGCAACACGGAGATCCGCGCCTCGATCAGGACGTCACAAATGCGCGCCATCACCCCGGACAGATCGCGCATGGTCCCGGCAATTGTGCTGACCATGGCGACACGGTCGGTCCGGGTCAGCGCAAAGCCCGCATTCAGAACAACGCTTGCCGCCGCATTGGCGTTCGCGCTGCGCACCACACAACGAAAACCTTCCGGCGCAAGCTTGAGCAAAAACAGCGGAACGTCCCCGGCGGCGAGAGCCCGCAGGGCCCGAAGCCGTCCATCGGAGTCGCAGGCAATCGCCAAATGAGTCAGATCGTTACGAACCGCGATTTCGGTGACACCGCGTTCACGTTCGAACAGGGTAGGGTTGGGGATCATGGTTTCGGGACCAATAATTTACCATCGGGCAGCACAGGCCACAAAAGGGACGGGGGATCCGAATTTTCGCGAGATCGGAGCAAATGGTACGATAATTGCATTGGGACGTATGTCTCGGCCGCTGTGCGGCGAGAACTCGAGGGATTTGGCGATATTTCGGCGGCCCACCGGAAGGGTCTTGGGGGAAAATCCTATGCGTTTGTCCGAAGGTGAGTTGCATCGATTGACCGCGGGCGCCCAAGCAGGCACGGAAGCAACTTCCGACACTGCGGGGCTGTTCGGCGGAGTCGCCGCGGAGGCTGCCGATTTGGCGGAGCGTTTGCGGGTCGGTGACGACATTCGCGAAGAACTTGTTTTGTCGTTGAAAGAGCGTATTGACGCAGGGACTTACGAGGTCTCAGGCGACGAGATCGCGGAGATGATGGTGCGCCGTGCCATGGCGGACCGGTTGGCGTCACGCTAAGCCGCATCGGGTCAGGACTGCCGACCAGCCGGGGAAGACCCCGGCTGGTTTTGTTTTTCAGCCCCCTTCCGGCGACGCGATGCGTAATATTCCCGCGGCCATCCGACCGGATTCCTGGGCCTGCAACAAGGAATGCCCAACCCCGTTTCGACGAAGGGGGGATCTTGTGCCGAGTCCGCCCTGCCCCTGTCCCAATTCCACACAGGCGCCGATGCCCGCGCGGAACGCCCATCGTGACCCGAGGCGTGTCAAATCGCTGGCAATTGCCCATTGGTCCGCCGCGCGGTTACCACAGGAGCGAGATCGCCCGTTTGCCCGGGGCTGACTGCATCATCCAACCCTGATTCAGTGGGCGTTCGTTCCTCCAGGCCCAACCAGATGGCATACGCTTGTGAATCCCACGTCAATCCCAAGAAAATTGTTTCACGTGAAACAGTCGGTGACCGCCGGCAACCGGGAAGCCGATTGCTACCCCGCCGACTTCGGGCGGACCGCTGCCAGCCCGTTGAATGCCGATGACGACACCCCTGTAGACCGATCGAAAAGGGTGGGAATCCGGTGTCGACGATTGGGTCGATCCGTGCGGAGAACCGAGGAACAACCACCACGACTGCACCGAAGTCGGCGGCATCCGTCCTTCCCATCGCCGGCCCAATCGAATGCGGACCGGCATGGGATTTCGCGGGGGTGACGTTTCACGTGAAACATGCGACAGACCGAGGACCGTTTGTTTAGCGATCTCCCTAACGCGGATCAAGGATTCGACGATGCGATGGATCGCACGCACGAACGTCGGCGCGCCCGGCAGCGCCCTGACGCGCAGCGAGCCAAACCGTTTGGCTGGAAACAGATCGCAATTGAGGAATACACGTCCCGCGAGGGATGCGATCCCGAAACCATCGACGATCCATCGTCGGCTCCATTGCCCCCGGCCGACGGAACTACCCTACGGGACACGGTGATAACGAATGTTTCACGTGAAACATCCGACGTCATCGAGTCATCGTTCCCGGGGACCGGTTATTCCTCAATGGGGGATCGGGCCGACCACCAATGGTACTGGGGTGTCTTGAAACGCGACCTCCGTCCACCAAAATGCGCTCGCGGCCTGTGCACGCCGCGAATCGCATTGCCGGAGTGCTCAACCAACACTTGCCGAATCGCGCAACGGTGTCCAGTGCGTCACCCAAGGTTCGAATCGGGCACCGACAGCCGAACAGCGTTCCAATTCGAGACGGAGGACCCTGTCCAGCACACGGCCCCACCAACTATGAAATCTCCGGGAGTCTGCCTGGAAAGGGATCCCGGCCAATCGGATGCCCTGCCGACTGGCTTATCTACATCCGATCAGCGCACGACGCACAGGGTGGACAGGCGCCTCGAACGACTGAGTCACGGCGAGAATCTTCCACATGGGACGTGTGTATCGGTTACTGCATCCCTTTTTGCCATCAACTTGAACGACAACTGCTCCGGGGGTCGGGATGGGATTGACGCAGACCCAAATGTTTCACGTGAAACACGTCGAAAGCCCATGATAACCTCGTCAATGGAAGGTAGTCGCAACCGATGGCATCCATTTGGGCGGTGGTCAACCAAAAAGGGGGAGTGGGCAAAACCACCACGGCCATCAACATCGCGGCCTACCTGGCGCGCGACCGTCGTGTCCTGCTGGTCGACATGGACCCTCAGGGCAACGCAACCAGCGGGTTGGGGGTGGCGGATCGTGACCGTGACCGCGATACCTACACCGTATTGCTTGGGGAACACACCATCGCCGAGACCGCAGTGGCGACCGCGGTACCCGGATTGCAGGTTGTTCCCGGCTCCATCAACCTTGCGGGCGCCGAAATCGCCCTGCTCGGGCGCGATAACAAGGAATACGTCCTGCGCAATGCCTTGGACGAAGTGCGCGACCAATACGACTTTGTCATTATCGACTCGCCCCCGTCGCTCGGGGCGCTGACCGTCAACACGTTGGTGGCAGCCGACCATGTCCTGGTTCCGCTCCAGTGCGAATATTTCGCACTCGAAGGGGTCAGCCAACTCATCGAAATCGTCCACCGTGTCCGAGCCCACTTCAATCCCGGCCTTGCCGTTGCCCGTGTGGTCCTCACCCTTTTCGACGGCAGGACCAATCTCGCGCAGCAGGTCATGCAGGAAGTGCGCAGCTACTTCGGAGACATCGTCTCTCCAACCGTAGTCCCCCGTAACGTCCGGCTCTCCGAAGCTCCCAGCTTTGGACGTCCGATCAGCCTCTACGACCCGCGTTCGAAGGGCGCGCTCGCCTACGAACAGATCTCACAGGAAATCAAACAATATGAACAAGGAGAAGCCGGCAACCGGACAGCGGAAGGTGCTCGGCAGGGGACTGGCCGATCTACTGCCCGATGGTGGAAACGCTGAATTCCGGATTCCGCCCGGCACGACCATCGTCGAACTCCCCGTCGCGAAGATCCAAGCATCTCCAACACAACCGAGAACCCATTTCGACCCGCGTGCCCTCGACGAACTCGCGGAGTCCATCCGCGCCAACGGCGTACTCCAACCTATCCTGGTCCGGCCCGCCACACCCGGAACCTGGGAAATTGTCGCGGGAGAGCGACGATACCGCGCGGCCCTGAAGGTTGGCCTGCAACGTCTTCCTGTCATTGTCAAGGAGCTTGCCGACGACGAAGCATTGGCAATCGGACTCATCGAGAACCTCGTGCGCGAGGACATCGGCCCCTTGGAAACCGCCCGCGCCTACCGACGTCTCATGGACGAGTTCGCCTGGAGCCAGGAAGACATGGGGCGACGAGTCGGGAAGAGCCGATCCGCGATCGCCAACTCTCTTCGCTTGCTCGAATTGCCCGCCCCGATCCTCGAAAGCCTCGATCGCGGGGAACTAACCGAAGGCCATGCACGGGCACTCCTCGGCGACCGTAGCCAACGGCAGACCGTCGGATTCACGGAACGACAGGACGAGATGTTCCAAGCGGCAGTCCAAGGTAAGGCGACTGTCCGCGATATCGAAAGGCGAATGGCGGCAACCACCGCACGACGCAAGGTGCGCGAAACCGGTGCCGACTTTTCCGGGATCGAGGATCTCTTTAGACGCTCTGTCGGTACACGGGTCCGACTGGTCGGCGACTCCAACCGCGGCAAGATCGAAATCCACTACTACTCCGCAGAGGAACTCGACAGCCTGCTCGGACGTTTCCAAGACCTTGGCTGAAGGCGAACCCGCAGGAAAATTGGTCTTGCAGGCACTCGGTATCCTGCCAAGCAACCTGAACTGGAAACACAGCCTCGATCTGACCCTTTACGCAGGCCAGATCGTGGTTGTCCAAGGACCAAACGGCGCCGGAAAAACCTCCCTCCTCAATGCTCTCACCGGCGCAAACACGCCCAGGCACGGTACCTGCCTGCTCGACGGCAAACCCGTTGGAAGACTCCATGGAAAGCAGCGCCGACACACGTTGGCCTACATGCCACAACAAGAACCACGACCCGCGGGATTCACCGTCCGCGAACGCATCGCGCTCGGGGCAATGGACGACGCCAGTGTCGACGACGCCATTGAGGCTCTCGGGTTGCATCAACTCGCCAACCGACCCGTCGCCACCCTCTCAGGAGGCGAGGCACGACGCTGTACGGTGGCAGCAACCATCGCCCAAAAAAGCCGTTGCCTGATCGCCGACGAGCCCACGAATCACATGGACCCGGAATGGACCGCGAAGACAGGTCGAATCCTAACCCGATTGGCCCGGGAATCGGAAACCGCCCTGCTGCTCGTTCTCCACGACACCCAGCTCGCCCACGCCATCGCAGACCGCATCATCACCATCAACCCGGATGGACCGACGCCCGATCCGACCGAGCCCGCAAAGCCGATCAAGGAACCCAATCCCATTCCTTAACATTCCGTTAATATGTCAATGGTTGCCAACCTATAGCATTTCCAGACATCCCATGGCGGTAATGAAATCCAAAACCCATCCCGACTTCGGCGACTCCCTGCGATTCGCCGTCATGGAAATGGGACTCCTCGCCGAGGCAATGCTGGGCGACGCGATCGATGCGCTGCAACGCCAAGACAAGGCCCTGGCAGAACAGGTGATCGAACGGGACGATCAAGTGGACCATCTCGAAAGCAAACTCGAGAACCGTTGCCTCGCCGACCTCGCGGTGGATATCGCCAAAGTCGCGGTCAATCTCGCCGACGAGGCCATTTACAAACCACTGGTCGATGTACCGCGCTTGAGCACACTCGCGCGAAACATGCTCCGTGATGCACTCGATGCGTTCCTGAACCGAGACCCA
The DNA here is from genome assembly GCA_964646105.1 of uncultured Armatimonadia bacterium. Classification (GTDB taxonomy): domain Bacteria; phylum Armatimonadota; class Armatimonadia; order Armatimonadales; family Armatimonadaceae; genus CAIRTT01. The sequence continues at coordinate 422 of CAZYBA010000084.1, read as the reverse complement.
GAACAAGCCCGATTGGTCTGCTTGTCCGAAATCGACGCAGACTACGCCTACGGACAAATGCGACAAGACCTGCGCCAAGCACTCGCCAGTGACTCCCACTCGATCGTACAGGCCACCCACCTGCTCTTTGTGGTGCACTTTCTCGAACGCATTTGCGATCATTGCGCGAAAATCGCACAGCGTTCCGCAAACCTGGAATTCGGTCGACGTCGCGCGGGTTCCTGACACGCCCCCTCGCAGACCACGGCATCCACACAGGCACGTACCACCGATTTTGTCGCAAAGACAACTCGGTCCTGCGGACACAGACGCTGGACAACCGACTCATGGAAGATCCCAGACTAGAACAATTCCTCGGAGACCAGGACCGCGCCGACGACTTGCGTCAATGGCGGTTGATTCTCGAAGAACGTTTGAGCCAC
>CAZYBA010000083.1:7887-10377 GCA_964646105.1 uncultured Armatimonadia bacterium | reverse complement strand
CCCCCGGCTTTGTTTTCCGGGAACTTGAGGGCCTGGCCTTCAGCCCCAAAATTCATTCACCGAGATCGGGGTTGAAATAGCGTCCCGCTTGGGCGCGGAACCACAGCGCCACCAACGGCCGGTGGAACCGGAACAGCCATTCGTCACCCGTGTGGTCGCACGACCAGAGGAAACACGGTCCTTCCCCGGGACAAATCGAGAGGCCCACCGGGCTCACCCTGGGGCCGACCACCGGAGAGCGCCCTCGCTTGTCCGCATGCTCGACGAACGGGTGGGTTTCCCCGGAACGGATGTCAAAGGCAATCAGGAATGTCGCTGCGTAAACAGCGACAAGGACCGCCGCGATTCGAACTGCAGTCCGCACAAGGTTGGTTTGGTCGAGAAATGTCGAAAGCAGGGCGCCCGCTGCCGTGAACGGAAGGAACCACGCAATCGCAGGCAATCCAAGGATCAATCCGTAGGCGACATCCACGGAACCATGCCCGGCGACAACCCATCCAACACGGACGATCGTGGCGATAACGTTGGCGATCACGGCAACCGCCAGCGCCCGCAACCAGCGCCGCCGAACAGGAAGGGTGCGCGTGGTCAGAGCGGTGTGGCCGAGCAACCACAAGCCCGTGCCGACGGCGGCCGTGCCCGGCAACGGGATGCTGTTTTCAAGCACGCGGAACAACACCACCCCGGTCGCCAGCGACAGCCAACGACGCCACGATGCCCGGAACGGTTCCAGACGGATCCGCAGGCCCGGTCTCGTTCTCACGAGCGAGATTCTCCCCGTCGAACCCGATTCCGGACGCGGTTCACCCTGCGGAAACCGGTCACTGTTCCCGGGCGCAGGATCAAGTCACGGTTTCCAGTTGCCGTCGGCGGTTCCAAACGGACTGGACACCACCACGGTTGCTCCGTCAGGGTCGCGGAGCCAGAGTTCCCAATGGTTCGGACCGCCGTTGCCGTCGGGGGGATTCCGGTGCCGGGACAGGACAACTTCCGCGCCCATCGCAGCCGCGCGCGACTCCGCCCCGTCGAAATCGTCCACCTCGAACCACAACAACGCCCCGTGGGCGTCCAAGGACCGACCCGGCTCCCCCAACGCCCCGTGGTGGTCGGCTTGGTTGTCCTTGTGGATCTGCAAGACGAGGGTGTCGCCGGCAACCAGTTGGTCGTAAACCGGGCCACCGTGGGCGGAACGTAGGCCAAGGAGATCCTGATACCACCGGCTCGTGCTTTCGACATCGCGGGCGACCCGCATCGGCTGTGGACGAACTCCCATCAACAAGGTTTCCTTTTCCGTTTCCCGGGCTTGCATGCGAAATCAAGTGCGTGGGTGTGTACGGCGGGAGATGTCAATCGGTCTTCTGCTCGATCAAGGTTCCGAACCGCTTCCCGATGGCCAGCGCCGGGTCGAGCGGGACATCCACCGCCGCGCAGTCGGCCGGGATCGAGATGGTCGGGGTGGGGCGCAGCGACTTGCCGGCGAACTGCGGCAGGTACGGGCGCAACTCCTCGAGCATCTCGGAAGTCATGTCGCGGATTTCCTTGAGCGTGCAGACCGCGCCGGTGAGCGGATCGAGGGCGAGCGCGTGGACCAGATGTTCCGGATCGCCGGAAAGGGCAGCCTCGGCGCAGAGCTCCTGAACGTTCACATTGGTCTGACACAGCGCAGCGCACTGCGGGGGCAGGGCTCCCACCACCGTCGGATGCAGGCCCGTGGCGTCCGCGTAGGTCGGCACCTCCACACAACAGCCAGCCGGAAGGTTGGTGATATAGCCGTCGTTGCGGACATTGCCCATGAACTTGAACGGAGTCCCGGTGACCACCGCTTCCAGAATGTAGGAGCAGTACTCGACCGAGCGTGCCTCGATGGCGGTCGATTCGAACTGCAACGGGTCCACCGCCGCGTACTTTTCGGCCATCGCCTTGCCCCATTTGTAGTAGGCGCCGGACTCGCCGCCGAACGCCGGCTCGTCGCAGTACAGGTCGAGCGCCGCCTGCGAGCTGCGGAACCACGGAACATACTCGGACAGGTGGCCGGTGGATTCGGTCATGAAGTAGCCGAACTGGCGGAACACTTCCCCGCGCACCTTTTCGTTCTTGTAGTACTCGGGACGTTCGAAGAGGTCGCGCAGCTCGGGGTAGAGGTCGCGGCCGCGGTGTTCGAGACGCAGGAACCAGTCCATGTGGTTGATGCCGCCGCAGGTAAAGTCAATTTCGTCCTTGGGAACATTGCAGTACCCGGCGATCAGGTCGAGGGTGGTCTGGACTCCGTGGCACAGGCCGACGAACGGCACGGGCGAGACACGCCCGAGGGCGAGGCAGTTGGCGGCCATCGGGTTGGCGTATTGCAGCATGACCGCACCCGGCTTGGCGAGGGCTTCCATGTCCTTGGCGATATCCACGAGCACCGGAATGTGGCGTTGCCCCCGGAAAAGACCCCCCGGACCGAGCGTGTCGCCGATGCACTGGTCGACTCCGTACTTGAGCGGAATC
>CAZYBA010000083.1:0-7877 GCA_964646105.1 uncultured Armatimonadia bacterium | reverse complement strand
CACCCCGTACGCGTGGAAGCCACCCACCTGGATCATCACCACCACGAAGTCGGCGTCCTTGATCGCGGCGCGTCGGTCGGTGGTGGCCCACACCGAACCTGGAAGGTGGTTGTCGGCGAGCATGCGCTTGCCGAACGCTTCCATGCGGCGCAGCTTTTCCTCGGTGGGGCTCATCAGGGCGAACTCGCACCCTTGCAGCGCGGGGGTGGCCATGATGTCGGCCATCAGGGTCTTGCAGAAGACGACGCTTCCCGCGCCGATCATCGCGATCTTCACAGACATGGGGAAATTCTCCTCATCGAGCGGAAGCGGCGGGGAAACCGTCGCGCTTGAGTGTCTCCATCGACTCGATCCATTGTTCCGCGGAAATCTCCGGCGGAATCACCTTGTAGGTTGCCAGCAAATGGTACAGCAGCCGGTACCCGGTGATGCGTTCCCACGGGAACATCCGCTGCCCGGCCGGGACATTGCGGCAACTTGCCAGCAAGCGCAATTCCTGAGTGTGGTCGGGGTGGTAGAAGAACGGCATGGAGAACCGGTGCGGGGCACCGCCGGCGATCTTGTTTTCGACCCGGTGCAACGTGCTGCGGATGAGGCCGCCGCTCAGGAAATTGAGCATGTCTCCGGCGTTGACCACCAAATCGCCCCTGCGGGTTTCGACTGCCCTCCAGCTGCCGTCGTTGCCCATCACCTCGAGCCCTCCTTTGGTGGCGGCGGGCAACAGCGAGAGCATGTTCGAATCGGTGTGGGCGCAGGCCATGCGCCTGGCCGTGGCCGGGTACTTGATGTGGCGCATGTGCGAATCGTCGATCGGCTTGCCCGCGGGATCTCGGAACAGGCCGAGCACATACTCCGTCTCGACACCGTCCGGGTCGAGGAAGTGCGCCAGCAGGCGCATGAGGGCGAACCCGACCGACTGGCATGCTGCGTAGTACGATTCTGCCGTTTCGCGGTACCCCGGCACCCGGGACACATCCACATTGTGGTAGCTGCCCCAAGCCACCACTTCCTTGTCGTCGGGGTCGCCGCCGCAACGCAGTCCGAACTCGGTCCGGGTCGGCATGTAGCCGCGCTGGAAACCGATCTCGGGGTGGGAATTTTCGCGTGTGTTGGTCTCCGGACCGAGCGCGAATACCTGCTCCATCAGCGCGTAGTTGGCATCGAGCAGGTCCGATCGGAACGGCGCGCCGGTGACAATCGCGAAGCCGGTGTCGCGCAGGGCCTTGCCGAACGCGGACGCCCCGGACGTAGTCGGTTGGCCGTCGCTGTCGAACAAGTCGGACCATGCGAGACGGGGAACGTCGGCCGATTCGGTGGCGGCAGGCGCGAGCGGATCGGAGGGATCGAAAACCATGAGTTCATTCTACGATGACGTTGATGCACCGGCCGGGAGCCGGGGGCGTCTTCTGGAGGCTCCCAACAAGCTCCACCGTCGGTACCGAAATATCTACAAGGATCTTGGTTCAAAGTGCGGTTCCCGGCACGAAACTTGCGTGCCGTATTTCTCAGTGATGCGCAGCATTCTCTCTAGTGCTCTCGCCGCCATCGCCGGTTTCGCGGTCATGTTCGGCTCGCTGGGCTGTGGGCAGTCGGCTCCCGGTTACCGTATCCACCCCAACGGGGGTGGCCGAGTTGCGTTGACAGCGACGGTGGACCCCACGGTCTTTATCGGTCCGGAAGCCCGTGTCGAGGATTCGGCTGTGGTATCCGGACGCGTCCGCATCAACGATTTGGCCGTTGTCTACGGCAATGCCCGGATTTCGGGCGACGTCACCCTGCAAGGCGAGTCGCGGGTTTACGGCGACGCTCGACTCGACGGTAATGTCTCGTTGACGGGCAACGCCAAGGTGTTCGACCAAGCGGTTTTGGGCGGGTACGCCTGGGTGGGCGACAACGCGCGGGTGTACGGCGAGGCCAAGGTTTCCGAGAACGCGCGGATTTTCCAGGACGCCCGGGTGGATGGCGAGGCGGTGGTGGACGGCAAGGCGCAGGTCTCCGGAAGCGCACGTCTCACCGGTCAGGCGGCCGTCGGCGGCAACGCGATCGTGTCGGGGAGAGAACTTCGGGAAAGCGGTGGCAAGGTGATTGCCGGAGTCCTTCTCGGCGACGGGCCCGAAGATTCCCAACGCTGATCCGGCGGTTTCCGTGTTCCGAAGCGCGTCCCGCGGTCCCAGTCTTCGTGGCCAAGGTGGATTCCTGGCGCTCGGGATCAGCGTTCGATCAATGTTCGTTCGACGTCCTTCCTGAGCAGGTAAAGGTGAAGGGGGTTGGCCGGGCATTCGGGTGCCGTGCACTGGAACCCTGCGCTCCGCCTCCGATGCCCTCGGACAACGATCACCGATAGACTGCAATCATGTTCCAGTCGCCCAACGTCCCGCCTGATGCCCGTGCCCAATTTCTGGAGCGGGATCCGGTCGCGACCATCGATCTGGTCCTGAGCGCGGAGGACGTTCAAAAGATCGACGCCCCGGAACGTCCGACGGTGCGGGCGACGCTGCTTGAGAACGGCAAGCCACTGCCGGCGCCGGTGGGAGTCAAGATCAAGGGCGCCGCGGGAAGCAGTCGGTCGTGGGGAGATCTTCCCGCGCTCACGGTTCAGGTCGCCAAGTTCGACAAGAACCTGCGCTTCCACGGCATGGCGAAGTTTCATCTGAACAACTCGGTGCAGGACGGCACCCGTCTCAACGAATGGGCGGGTTCGCAGTTGTTTCGCCTTGCCGGCTACCCGGCCACCCGGGTCGGGCACGCATTGGTGCGTCTGAACGACCGCGATGCCGGGTTGTATGTGCTCAAGGAAGGGTTCGACAAGGGGTTTTTGTCCCAGGCGTTCGCCGACCCGGACGGCAACCTTTACGAAGGCGCGTTTGTGGGCGATATCGATCAGGAATTGGAACGCGATCTCGGGTCGGGGCCGGAAACCCGCGCCGATCTCAAGGCGTTGGTCGCCGCCTGCCGCGAGCCCAACCCGGAACGTCGCCGTGAGTTACTGCTTCGCCACCTGAATGTGGGTGCGTTTCTGACGTTCGCGACCTTGGAACGGTTGGTGGCGCATTGGGACGGTTATGTCCACAACACCAACAATTACCGGTTGTATTTCGACCGGCGCGGGACCGGGGTGTTTTTGCCGCACGGCATGGACCAGTTGTTCGGCGACCCGGGGTTTCCGCTCGCCGGCGGTTCGCATCCGCTGGTGGCGTCCGCCGTGCTCGGTTTCCCTGAATGGGAACGGTTGCTGGGGGACCGTGTCCGCCAGCTCGAGCCGTTGCTGCGCCCCGGCGGGCCTTTCGACGCCCGGTTGGCACTCTTGCGTCAACGACTTGAATCGGTGTCGAGATCGGTGGGTCCGGATCTGGGGAATGCGGTGTCCGAGGGAATCCGGGAGTTTGCGGGGCGACGGGATGCGCGTCACCGCCATGTTCGTTCGTTCTGCGACGCGTTGGCGCAGGGAGGCACGCCTCGGCCGTTTCCGCCCAAGAAGGTGCCGGTTGGATGGAAGCCGGCGAATCCGGTGGACAGTGTCCGATTCGAGGAAACCAAGACCGCGCTCGGCATTGTCTCGTCGCGAATGGCGGATATCAGCACGTCGTGGCGGGTGCCGATTCGGCTTCCGATGGGCCGGTATGTCGTGCGGGCACGGGTTTCGATTTCCCGAGTGGTGGCTGCCGACCCCGGGTTGGCTTCGGGGGTGGGAATTCGCATCTCGGGCGGGCAGCGCACCGGGCGGGCGGTTGGTTCGGGCGTTTTCGCACTGACCTTGCCGTTGTCGGTGGATCAGCCGTCACAGGATGTCGTCTTGGTCCTCGAACTGCGTTCGGCCACCGGCAAGGCCTGGTTTGCCAAGGATTCGATTGTGGTGGAGCGGGTGACAGCGCCCCTGTCGCCCGCGAAGGACGCCCCACGCCTCGACTCCGTCCCCGCTCCGGGAAAGCCGTCGTTGGTCTCCGCCCCCGCCCGACCGTGACCGTCTTCCACGGAATCCAACGTTCCCTGCGTCCCCGGCCGAAGTCAACCCGAGGCAAGCAGTACAGAGCGTCCCGGCGACGTTGGGGTGTCGCGACAGCCGCGTTGAGGCCAACGGGATCAGGCAGCCGGCCTCGGCTCCCGTACGATCCCGATGGTGTTGGACGATACCGGGAATTGTTGCGGACGTGAATCGCGGGCGTTTCAACCCAACTCCCAGTCGTATACTGGCGCCATGAACACGTCAGGCATTCGGGTCGCGGCGGGCTCCGCGGGGTTGCGTGGGATGGCGCGCCATCAAGAGGACGAGCGTGTGGCGTTTTTCGAGGACGGCACCATCCGCGACATCTCCTTGGAACTTTCACCGGGATCGGTGGCGCGCATCCAGGACCCGAAGCGTCCCTATGTCCATGCGTCGCTCTTCGAGAACGGTCGGTTGGTTTACCGCGACGTTGCGGTGAAGATCAAGGGTGCCGCGGGAAGCACACGCCCCTGGACGGACCGTCCTGCGCTGACCATCAACACGGACAAGTACCAGAAGGGGCAGTCCTACCGCGGGCTCGACAAGTTCCATCTGAACAATGCGGTGCAGGACCCCAGCCTGCTGCACGACTGGATCAGCTCGGTGACATTCCGGTCGGCGGGGTATGCGGCGGCGCGCGTTTCCTATGCGCGAGTACGTCTGAACGGCCGTGATGTCGGGATGTATGTCTTGAAGGAAGGGTTCGACGGCGGGTTCCTGCGTGCGAACTTCGCGAAGCCGGACGGCAACCTGTACGACGGGGGATTTGTTCAGGATGTCGATGCGGACCTGCAGCGCGACGAAGGGCAGGGACCGGAGGACAAGGCGGACCTCAAGGCGTTGGTGGCCGCGTGCCGGATCGGCAACCCGGTGGAGCGTTGGAAAACCTTGGCGTCCCGTCTGGACATTCCTTCGTTCCTGACATTCATGGCGATCGAGCGGATGCTCTGCCATTGGGACGGTTACTGCCTGAATGTCAATAATTATCGTTTGTACTTCGATCCGACAGGGAAGGGGTATTTCCTTCCGCACGGCATGGACCAGGTGCTGGGCGACCTGAATGCGAGCCTGTTCGACAGTCCGCGTTCGCTGGTCGGGTCGACGGTGCTGACCAATCCGGTGTGGCGCACCGCGTACCGCAAGCGCATCAAGGAACTCAACGCGTTGTTCCAGCCCAACGGTGTGGTGGCGCAGCAGATTCCGGTGGTGGCGGAGCGGTTGGCGCAGGCGCAGCAGCGGATTTCCGCGGACGGGGCGCGTCAGCAGATCGAGAAGGCCGAGGATTTGCGACGTCGTTTTCTGGAGCGCGGCCGCAATATTGCGGGCATGTTGTCGGTGGGCGAGCCACCACCCCCGCAGCCGTTGCGTTTCGACGAGCAAGGGGTGGCATACCCGACCGAATTCAAACGTTTTTCACAGGTGGCGGACACCAAGATGGAGAGCGGTCGCGACCCGAACGGCCGGTTTATTTACTCGATCCGTGTCGGTCGCAGTGGGGTCTGTGTGGCGTCGTTCCGGTCGACCGTTGTGCTTGGTCCGGGTGTCTATACATTCCAGGCGCGGGCTCGGACCCAGGATGTGGTGGGGCTCGAGGAGGACGGCAGCAGCGCGGCGGGGATTCGGGTGTGGGGTGGGACGCGGAGCGAGCGTGCGGACGGGACTGGTGAAAAGGACTTGAGTTTCGGGTTTACGGTGGAGGATGCCCAACTCGAAGTGGTCCTTGTTTTGGAGATGCGTGCGTCCAAGGGGCAGGTTTGGTTCGACGGCGGGACGGTGAAACTGGTCCGGACACCCGACCCGCGATTCGACAAGCCTGTGGCGCCTGTGAAGCCGGCGAAGCCGTCGACCGGGAAGCCCTCCGGAAAGCCGAGCTCCAAGCCGGCCGCCAAGCCTTCGGGCAAGTCGGGCGGTGCGAAAAAGCCGGGCGGGAAGTAGGTTGTTGTCGGATTGGTGCGATGAGGGCTAATGGAACGTTTACGCCGTTGTAAAACGCACTAAACTGGAGTAAATTCGCTAATTTCGATATAAATAGGCCCATGGATCCGGTTCTGAATCCCTTTGCCCCTGGTGCCGGTACCCGGCCTCCCGAACTCGCCGGTCGTGGTGAACTGATCGAAAATGTTCGGATTGCCATCGAGCGGACTCGACGTCGCCTCCCCGCGCAAAGCATTTTGATGGTGGGGTTGCGCGGGGTTGGAAAGACCGTTCTATTGGAAACATTCCGGGAGATGTCCGAGGCGGGTGGCGATCACTGCATCCGCATCGAAGCCCCGGAGGGGAGATCGCTTCCGTCCTTGCTTCTCCCGCAGGTTCGGTCTGTCTTGCTCCGCCTGTCCCGAGACGATCGCGCACGCGATCAGGCACGACGTGCTCTGGCGGCGATCGCAGGGTTTGTCAAGGCGTTGAAGGTGAAGTTTCTCGATATGGAGGTCACTCTCGATGTACCTTCCGAGCCGGGACTCGCCGACAGTGGGGACTTCGAGAGCGACCTGCAGGATGTCCTGTTGGCGGCCGGCGAGGCGGCTGCGGCAACGGGTTCGGTGGTTGTGCTCTTGGTGGATGAGTTGCAATACGTCGACGAAAACGAATTGGCGACGTTGGTGGTTGCGTTGCACCGCTGTGCCCAGCGGTCTGTCCCGGTCATTTTGGTTGGTGCCGGGCTGCCGACGTTGCGTGGAATTACCGGCCGCGCAAAGTCGTACGCGGAGCGATTGTTCCTGTTTCCTGAGGTGGGACCTTTGGACCGGCAGTCCGCTGGCGATGCAATCTCCAAGCCGTTTGCGGAAGCCGGTGTTGCGATTGACCCCGCCGCACTGGAACGGATTGTCGTTGAAACAGAAGGGTATCCCTACTTTTTGCAGGAGTGGGGAAAGCAGGTTTGGGACATTGCGTCCAACGGCCCGATTGCGGAGGACCATGTCCGTATCGCTTCGGAACGTGCGGTGTCGGAACTGGACGCTGGCTTTTTTCGCGTCCGTGTCGACCGCCTGACGCCCTTGGAGAGGCGTTATTTGCGAGCCATGGCGGCTCTGGGACGTGGTCCGCATCGGTCGGGCGATATTGCCGAGAAGATGGGACGCACCGTTCAGTCGTTGGCTCCGGTCCGGAGTCAATTGATGTCGAAAGGCATGGTTTGGAGCCCCGGCCATGGCGATACCGCATTCACGGTCCCCTTGTTTGACGCGTATTTGCTCCGGGCAATGCCTGAAGACGATCCAGGGGATTGACGGATGTCAGCGCTTCTCGTGCCCCGTACTGCGGCTGGAGGACCCGGAAGCGTCTGGTGGAGTTGTCGGCCCGTATGCCATCGCTCCGCACGGGGGTGATGGAAATGGCTTGGCCACCGCGGGGTTTCTGCGAGTGATCCGGATCGCGTTGCCGGTCTGTACGCGTCCTTCCGTTTCGGGGTCTTGGAGGCATGCGACCGTCTTGCAAGCGGTGCGGCGGCGCCGTCGCGTTGCGGGTTTTCAAACACCCGCCTACCCCGGGGTACCGGCGATTTCGCGCTTTCGCCAGCGTTTCGGTCAAAGATCATGCAACTTGGGTAGGGCTCCGTCGCGTCCGGGCGATGCGACTCCCTGGCACGCCGAACTCGCATTGGAGTCCCGGGACCGTAAGGGCAACCCGCAGGGTCGCTCGGCGACCCTTGTGGTTGCCCGTGCTGCTCGGATAGCCCCCAACCCGCGCGCGTCGTCTGTAGGGCCCTGCATCCCGATTCACGTCGAACGAGCCGCCCTGCCTCATCCGACCCGCACCGCGCAGACTCGCCTCAGCGCTGCACCCCGCGCGCGTCGTCTGTCGCGCCCTACCCCCCGATTCACGTCGAACGAGCCGCCCTGCCTCATCCGACCCGCACCGCACAGACTCGCCTCAGCGCGGCACCCCGCGCGCGTCG
>CAZYBA010000082.1:6888-10390 GCA_964646105.1 uncultured Armatimonadia bacterium | reverse complement strand
TGGTTCAAGGGGCTTCTCGAGAAGAAACCCCCGATCCGCACCGACATGCGCGCCGGCGGCGCACTCGGACAGTTGCCACCCCAGTTGTCAGGCCGGACCGACGTGCGTGTGTTGACAGTCGCCGGCGAACCGGAGCCGGGTTTCGTGGACGGTCCGGGGTATGCGGCGCGCTTCGACACCCCCACCGGAATCGCAATCCTGCCCGACGGCAAACTGGTGGTCGTCGACAGCCGCAACCATCGCATCCGTGCCGTGGATCCCCAGTCCGGATCCACCACCACGTTGGCCGGCTCGGTGGCCGGCGATCAGGACGGTCCCGCCGACCAGGCAACGTTCCGCTATCCCACCGCAGTCGCCGTCGGCAAGGACGGCTCCGTGTTTGTCACCGATTCGGGCAACCACCGGATACGGCGGATCGCCGGGGGGACGGTGTCGACAGTCGCCGGGTTGTCGCGCGGGATGGCCGACGGCGCCGGGAGCGCGGCGCGCTTCGATACACCCACCGGAATCGCCCATGACCCGCGCACCGGAACGTTCTGGATTGCCGACACCGGCAACAAACGGATCCGGAAGATGGCCGCGAACGGCGCGGTGGCAGGCGGATTTGCGGTGAACGGCTCCCCGACCGCGGTCGTGGTGGCCGGCAACCAGATCCATGTCGGGTCGTCGACCGGCCTGCACCGGGCCGGTTCAGCCAATGGGACTCCCGTGAGCGCGCCGATGGGAGTGGTGATCAAACAACCGCTGGGCCTTGCCGCCGACGCCCAAGGGGTTTATTTGGTCGACAGTTTCCACGCCGGTGTCTTCAATGTCGCCGGTGGCGCGGCCGACCTGCTGGCCGGTTATTGCGAGCCGGCGGGCCGGGTCACCGCCTGGATCGACGATCAAGGCAATCGCGCCCGTTTCGGACGGATGGCAGCCTTGGTCGCCGACGGCAAAGGCTCGCTTTACATCTGCGATACCACCAACAACGCCATCCGGCGTCTCTGGCTGCCCGGCACCGCGCCGGTGGGAGGGAACCAACCCTGAACGTCGAGATCGACCATCTGGTCAAGGAATACGAAGGCGGGGTCACCGGCCTTCACGAGACAACACTCACGATCGAGCCCGGAGTCTTCGCATTGCTGGGTCCCAACGGCGCAGGGAAATCGACGTTGATGTCGATCATCTCCACCCTGTCCGAACCGACCCGGGGCACCGTGCGTGTGGGCGGATTCGACGTCCGCCGCCAGAAGCAGGAAGTCCGCTCGATCCTCGGCTACCTGCCCCAAGATTTCGGCCTCTATCCGTCGCTGACCGTCTGGGAAACCCTCGACTACATGGGAATCCTCTACAACTTGACCGACCCGGCCGATCGCCGCAAACGGATCGAGGCGGCGATGGAGAAAGTGAACCTGGTCCATCTGCGCGATCGCCCCGTCGGTGGTCTCTCCGGGGGAATGAAACAGCGTGTCGGACTTGCCCAGGCGCACATCCATTCTCCCAAATTGTTGATTGTCGACGAGCCCACGGCGGGCCTTGATCCGGAGGAACGGATCCGTGTCCGGTCCCTGCTCGCCGAACTCGGCCAAGACCGCGTGATCCTGATTTCGACACACCTGATCGAGGACGTCGAGGCGGTGGCCGACAAGGTCGGGGTGCTGCACAAGGGCCGTGTCCGCTTCACCGGGACAATCGCCGATCTGCTGGATTCGGTACGCGGCAAGGTTTGGCAAAAGGAAATGACTCCGGCCGAGTTGCACTCCCGTCGATCGGCCACCCAGGAAACCGGACTGCTGCGCGTGGGCGGCGTTGTGCGCCTGCGTTACATTTCCGAGGAAGCCGAACCCGGCGCGGTGTCGGTGGAGCCGAATCTTGAGGATGCGTACATTCACCTGATGCGGGACGGTGTGTCGTGACCGACCGTATGGCGCTGGTGTCCACCGAACTGCGGATGGGCCTGCGTTCCCGCTTCTTCCGCCTCGCCTGCGTGCTGATGGTGGCGCTCGGCTTTCCGATCGGTCAGGGCGAAGGTCCCGGAACCGCGATGGCGGCGTGGGCGACCGGCGAGTCGGCGTGCCAGTACCTGGCGATCGCAGCGGCGATCTGGTGCGGTTACGGTGCCCTGCGCGATACCGCGTCCCGGGCGGATGTCATCATCCTCACCAAGCCGCAGCCTCTCGAGCGATTGGCGTTGGCCCGTTACGTCGGGTTGTACGGCCAGGTGTTGCTGGTTGCGGCGTGCTTGTTTGCCGGGGCGGTGGTGGGTCGGCTGACCACGGGCGGCAGTCCCACGGGCCTCGGGGCGTTCGTGCTGCAGTACGGTCGGGCCGCGGTGGTGTTGTTTTTCGCCACCGCGTCTTCGTTCGGGCTCGCCCTGCTCGGGGGAAGTCCGATCGCCGGCGGTCTGATCGGCTTGGTGATGGTGGCGGCGATGGGCGGCAAGGCGTTCCTGCCCAAGTTGGCGATTCCTTGGTACACCCAGAATCTGGGCGGTTTCGCGGCCATCGGGGCGTTGATACTCGGTCTCGCGCTGTGGTTCAGCCGCAAAAGCCTGCGCGGCGACCGGCCGGCTGCGGTTCCGATCCGCATGGCGGTCCCGATCGCAGCCGCGGCAGCGGTTTTGTCGTTCGCGAACCTGCTGCGCACCGGCCACGATCCTATGGTTCACGAGGACCAAGGCTTGGTGCGGATGAGCCAGCAGACGGTTGCCGCAGGGACGCGGGCCCCGGGCTTTCTTCTGCCGGGCAACGACAACCGCGCTGTTTCGCTTTCAGAGCGGTACGGCAAGGTTCTGGTGGTGGCGTTGTTTTCGCCGTCGGACGCCGATTCGGGAATATTGCTCACCGAGTTGGAACGGGTGCGCAAGGAGTACGGTGCGAAGGGTGTCGAGCCGGTGGCGATCTGTCTGAGCGAGGATTCGGGTGCGCCTGCCACATTCGCGGCGGGCGAGTCGCTGGGTTTCCCGGTGGTCCACGACTGGGGCACCCACAATGCACCGGAGTCGACGGAACGTTACCCGATGGCGCAGGCCTATCTGGCGGACCGTTTGCCCAAGGTGGGCATCACCTACCGGCGCCACCAGGTGCGGGCGCAACTCGACGGTACCCAAGCCTATTCGTCCACCAATCTCGATGAATTCGTGGGCAAGCGCCTCGAAGAGGAGCCGGAGTAATCCCATGGTGTCGGCAAGCCTGATCCGTTACAACTTCCGCGTCCTGGCGTTCCAGAACGGCTGGTTGCTCACCATCCCGCTGGCGGCAAGCCAGTTGTCGGTCTTCTGGGTGGGCAGCACACAGCGTTTCTACCCGGCCCTGCCGGCTTCCGTGGTGGAGACGGTTTCCCCGGTGCTGGGTGCGTTCTTGACCGCCCACCTGCTGTCGGCGGAATACCGTTCCGCCGTCGGTGCGGTGCTGGCGTGCAAGCCGGTGGATATCCGCAAGGTGGTGCTCATCCGCCTGGCGCTCGCACTGGGGTTGGTGTGGGGCCTCGCGGGGCTGTCGCTGCTGGCGTTCACCCTGAG
>CAZYBA010000082.1:0-6878 GCA_964646105.1 uncultured Armatimonadia bacterium | reverse complement strand
CTCCCGCCGCTCGCGGCGTGCGTTGTGTCGACGTTGTTCCTTTCGGCGCTTGCCCTGAACTTCGCCACCCTGCTCCGGCATCCGCTCGGCGGATTCGGCATCGCGGCGTTGTGGTGGGGGCTCGACCTGCCGCCCGGGCCGCCGATGAATCCCTATCTGTCGCTCAAGTCTCTTACCAATTCGTTCCATGCGCCGGGTCTGGACGTTCCCCAGCCTCTGACCGACTCCTGGTGGATTTCCAAGGCGATCTTGCTGGTGGCGGGATTGTTGCTGTTCGCGCTGCACAACCGGCTGATTTTCCTGCTGGGCACCCCGCAGACCATCAAGCGCACCCGCCGTACCCTGATCAGCGCCGCCGCCATGCTGGCGTTCGTGGTTGTGTCCGGCGCGGGCGTCAAGGTCGGCTACGGGTACGCGAACCGCACCGCGTTGTTCCCCAACGACCTGGGGTGGTTCCGACGCCAATTCGGGACCTACGGACTCTTGCCGGTATCGTCGTTGTTCGGCCGGGATTTCGGGAATTATCTGGGCGAAATTCCGAACGCTTGGCGGGTCCAGCAGGACGGCGAGTCCGACATCATGGGAGATACCCCCAAGCACCGCAAGGCGGTTCGGGAGCTGGTGGAAAAGTCCCCGAAGAGCCTCTGGGCGCCCTCGGCGGCGTATCAGACCGCAATGTGGGAGGCCAAGCCCGGCAAGTCGATGGACGAGCGCGTGGGTTACTGGCAGGTGATTGTCGAGAAGTATCCGACCAGCCCGTACGCGGAGGAGGCGCAGGCCCAGATCGCCGCACTCTGGGAAGAAGCCCCCGACAGCGCCAAGGCGATGGCGGCGTGGAAACGTCTGCTTGAGCTAGCCCCCAAGGGAAAATACGCCAGCTCGGGTTGGCGCTATCTGGCCTTGGCGGACCAGAAAGAAAAGAATTGGGAATCGGCGCAGCGCAACGCGCAGTCGTGGGTGCAGGCGGCACCCGTCCATGAGGCGTTCCATGCTTGGATGACATTGTCGGAAATCCAGGCGGCGCGGGGCGACCAAGCCGGGGCGGAGCAGTCGCGCGCGGCGGTGAAGGAAGCCATCGACGTGTTCCGGAGGGCAACCCGGGAACGTACCCTCACCATTTCCGAACCGAAGCGGGTGCGTGTGGAAGCGGAAGTGCATGCGCTCGAGGCCAAGTTGGCGGGCGAGGACCCGAAGAAATCGGACGCCGGTGCGACGCGCCAGCGCGGCAACTTCCCCGGAGCATTCGGGGGGAACACCCCGGTCGGCGGGGGACGTCCCGGGGGACGCCCCGGCGGGGGTGCGGGATTCGGCGGAGGCCGCCCGGGAGGGATGATGGGCGGCGGTTTCCGCGGCGGCATGGGACGTCCTGGAATGGGCGGCGGTCAGCCCGCAGACGCTCCCGGCGCCGGCGTTCCGGGCTCCACGGGACCGGGCGCAAGTGGTACGTCGCCCGGAGGCGATACACCCCAGGCGCGACCGTAACCGCTCCGTTCGCCGGGACGCGGAAGTAGTGTGAATCGCTTTTCGACCCGTTGCTTCCGGACTCAAGGTTACCCCGCAGGAAAACGTCGCCCCGAACCGTGTCGTCCGCGAACGAAAAAGATGCTCGAGGCCAGGGTTCGATTTCCCGACTTCGAATGGTTTCACGCGAGGACCAAACGGTCGTTTTGAACCGATTGGGCCAAATGGCCTTGGGGCGAGTCGATCCAAATTGCAACTACAGCCGCGAGGACATTTACGGGGACGAGCGGTGAACGAATCGATCGACAGTGCCGGGCAGGCTTCAGCGATTCCGCTATCCCGTCAAAACGGATTGCTGGCCGCCATTTCCCAGATGGTGCCACATACAATCCGGGCGTTCGGACTGTCGGCGTGGATTGCAAAACGGGTGCTGTCGGCGCGGGTCGGGAAAATGCGTTGCACCAGCCAACGTCGGCGGTTCGCATGGACCTCCAGCACCGACCGATCCAGAAGAATCCGCAACTGCAGCGGTTCGCCGGGAACCAGCGAAAAGGGTGCGGACTGCTCCCAGTGGCGACGCTCTTTCTCGGCAGGATCCTGGAACGGTGTGATCACCCAACCGCGATGATGGATGGACGGGTCGCCGCTGCTGGAGAAGTCGATCGTCAGTTTCCCATTGACCAAATCCACGGCGATGTCGGTGGTCTCCGCCCCATCCGGTGATCGACGTACCGAAACCACCACGTTCGAACTGTCCGCCGGGTCTATCTCGAGTTCCAAATCCGCTGAATCTGCCTCGAAACCGTCAACGATTCCCGGCAATGGCCCCGCTGCCAGCGGGAGTGGATTGAATCGCAAACACTCCAATTCCGTGGCCGGCGCGAACTCGAGGGTGCCGTCGGGTGCCGGCGCAACCACCGTCGGAGCGCCATGGACTCCGCTCCAACCCCGCTCCGAATCGTAGGGACGCGGATCCAGAATCCAGCCCCAGAGGATGCGACGTCCATCCGGGGTGGCAAATGTTTCCGGGGCGAAGTAAAGCCCGCCGGGCCAGGTTATCCGGTCCTGCCGCGTTGCATGGAACCGGGTCCCGTCCCAGTCGCCGGTCCACCAACGCACGCCTTTCTGGTGACTGATTGCAATCAAGGCATGGCGCTCGCCGAGCGCGAAAAAGTCCGGGCACGAGAGATCATCCTCGGCATCCATCATTGTGTCGCCGTACAGGAATGGTCCGGTGTGTTCCAGATGGTCCCAATCCGGACCGGTGAAATGGGCGGCGAGTTTCCCCCCGAAGATGGTATGGCAGCGTCCGGCTTCCACCCAGGCATGCGGATCCCACGACTCGTAAACACCGTGCCCGGGCTCGCCGGATTGCGGGATCGGAACCAGGGGATTGCCGGGATGCTTGGTCCATGTTTCGAGCAGCGGGTCGGTCGACCGGGCCAGGCTGTTTCCGATTCCCACACCGTGGTAGCAAATGGTTGGGACACCGTCGTGGTCGACAAAGGCATTCCCGCTGAAGATGCTGCGATCCGCGTCGGCGGCGGCCACATCGAGCGCGGTGGGATGCTGGCGCCAATGCACCATGTCGATGCTGGACACATGCCCCCAGCAATGGATGGTCTTTCCGGATTCGATATCGGGACGCTGGAAAATGTAAAAAAGGTGGTGGCGCCCGTTCCAATGGATCGCACCGTTGGGGTCGAACGGCATCGCGTCCCCGTGCTCGGGACAGGTCAGATGCCACAGCGGTCGATGGGGATCGCGAAGGAATCGCTCGCGCAGGGCGCGGAATGCAGCAATCTGACCGGGGGTGTCGCTCGGGACGGGGTGATTTTCAGGCATGGTTCTGAGGACGCAATTCCCGTTTCAATCCCGCATCCCCTTCCGAACGTTGGGAGCAGTGCCCGCAAGGGAGTGGGCAGGAGGCAATGCGTGGTTGCGGAACCGCCGGATCGAGGGGACATCCGCACGAATACGCGGCCGAAGAACGTATCGTCAAGGACTGTGGATGGGCAACGTCCCGGATTTCCCGGTTCCTCCGGTCCGCGGTTGGAATGGCGGAATGTTCGCGGAGACGATTCCCCCGTTGCGTCCGTTTGCTCATGAAAAAGCGGGCCGGGAAGCCGATGCCTCCCGACCCGATGGTGTGTGTGATTCCTGACGTGCTGTGTGGGGATGGCTCGTTCCCCGGGATTTGACGACGCTGTGGTCGATGAACCAAGTTGCTTCCAGTCCGGGGTTGCGGCAGACAATGCCCCCTCCCCGGACCGTTTCCCGGGCGACGCGAAACTAAGCGTCGCGACGTCGCCCTTGGATGTTTTTCGTGGCGAGGTAGGCAGTCTGCGGACCATTCGGATCGTCCAGGGAGTCGTCGCGGGCCACCAGGCGGGATGCCATTTTTCCGCGCGCGAAAAGGGCCTCCTTGACAAAGATCTCCCGATCTTCCTCGAGCAAACGTTCCAGCGCGTCGATCGATGCGAGCAGCCACGGGCTCTTGGACGCCAGGCCACGGGCCACTCCGAGCAACTTCCGGCAATCGTCAACGTCACCGCGTTGCAGCGCGGCGCGGGCGGATTCGAGCAGGGCCCCCACGCGGGTGTCGATCAACCGGTCGGCGACTTCCGGATCCTCGGGCAGGGTCGCCCAAGCGGTGGAATCCACCACGGGAAGGACGAGCGAGACCGGCTCGCTCGTCCAAGCGCCGTCTTCGGACTCTCCTTCCAGTACCGCGGTCGCGAGCAAACGTTCGATCGCATCCGACCGGTTGGCGTTCAAGGTGACCTGAACCCAGCTCACCGCGCCCCACGCGACGTCCGGCAGCGGAATCCGACCATTGCGCGGTGCAGGCCGCCCCGCGACCGACACGATTCGCACTCCGGTTTCGGTGGTCAGTTTGATCGCAAGTCGCCGCGAGTGCAGGTTGCTGAGCAGCGCAAACTCCTCGGTGAAGGCATCGAGCAGATCCTCGGCCCGTTCCCCGTAGTAGGAACGTCCCCCGCCGGCGGCCGCCATTCGGCTCATCAGTTCCTCGTTAAAATGGCGTCCGAGTCCGATCGTGGTGGTTCCGATTCCGCTGGCCAGGGCGGTCTCGCAGTGCTTCGAGATCTGATCGGGATCGACGATGCCTTGGTTCGCGCAGCCGTCGGAGAGCAGAAGGATCCGCTTGAGAGCCTCGGCGCGGGTTTCCGCACCCAAACTGTCGCGACCGCCATTCCACCCGCCGAACAGGTCGGTGCTGCCGCCCGACTCGAGACCGTTCAACGCCGAGTCGAAGGCCTGGACCGGTTGTACGGGTCGCAACGGCACCAGGGTTTGGACCCGGTTGTCGTAGACAACGAGCGATGCCTGGTCGTTGGCGTCGAGTCGTTCGAGGATATGACGGACGCAGCGCTTGGCTTCCCGGAGCGGTTCGCCGTCCATGGATCCGGAACGGTCGATGACCAGGGCGAGGTCGAGCGCCGGACGCGACGGAGTGTGTTGGCCTTCAGGTCGTTTCGGCGCGACGGCGCGCAGGAGCAGTTCGACAACCCCGCCTTCGGGTGTGATCGCGGACCGGAGTGGTCGGATTTCAAGAGTGGGACAGGACATGGAGCATCCTTTCAGGCACCTTTCGGGCGTGCCGGGTCGGACCCCGGTATGCCGTTGGCAACGGCAAACCGGGGCGCGGAGACGGGAAAGTTGCCACGACCTGGATCGTGGCGCGAGGGATAGACGGGCGATTTGCGCGGGGCGGTCGGGGTCAGGCGTGACGATCGGAGAACACCGACCCATTGTCGTCACGTCCCGGGCTCCTGGTGATCGGCGCACCATGCAGGTGCGCTTCGGCAAGATGCCACGCAGCCTCGTCAAAGAGCGCGTTTTCCTCGCAGGCGACGGCGCATTGGTGGTGTGCGAGCGGTGATTCGGGATTGAACCGTACCAACGCACGATCGGCTTCGAGGACCAGGTCCCAACGATCCACACGCAGGGCGGCCTGCTGCACCGCGACCCAATGGGGCTCTTGATCGTCTGCCTGCGCCACGATCAGGTAGTCGGCGAGCGCGCTTTCAAAGTCGCCGAGTCGTTCGTGCACCCAACCCGAATGGAAACGGACTTCGGGGTTGTCGGGCACATCGACGAGCAATTGATCGACCGTGGCACGGGCTTGATCGAGATTCCCGAGGGTGGCTTCGACATAGCTGGAGAGCAGGCGAATGGGGACATGACCGGGACGCAGCGCGAGTGCTTGTTCGACAGCGCGTCGTGCGTCCCAGTGGTCCCCGATGTCCGAGGAAGCGGTGGCCAGGAGCGCCCACCCGTGGAAGTAGTCCGGTACCAACTCGGTCAACGAGCGGGCAAGCGGACGAATATCTTCCGGAGCTTCGGTGCGCTCGATTTGCGCCATCGCCGGCGCCACCTGCTGGGCGGGCCACCAGTCCCAACGGACCAGGGAGCCGAGAATTTCGCGGGCCAAGCGCGCGACGGCGTGGTCGTGGTCCAAACGCGCCGTGTCTTGCAGGAACTCGCCCAACAGGGGCGTGTATCCAACGAGCGACGCCGACCGGGCTATTTGCTCCAGGGAACGGAGCCGATCCCCAACACTGGGGAGGGACTGCAGGGACGCAAAATCCAAGGCGTCCGCCGCGGGAGAAACCGTGACCCCTAGGTCATCGGAAGTGTTTTGCGACATATCTAGGCCTCCAATCCGCCGGTTGCCCGGCAATGCCGAGGCATCCGGACTGGGGCCTCGACAGGAATTCAACCCGTCCCGCCTTTGGCGGTGGGAGCGCATCCGGGGAATCCCCCGAGGCACCGTGGCCTGTCAACCCGGTTGCCGATTGTTTATAAAAACAACCTCTGGATGCAATTCCCAACCTACCAGAAAACGTTCGCGATTGCAAGCGAATTCAGAATTTTTCAATAATTTGACGTTATAGATTTGAACTCCGACACAAGAGGTGTCGCTGCGGGTTCTTCGCGACGTATCCACGACAGACCCGCCCGTACAAATCCACTGGGTCACTGCCGACGGCTCCGTGGAATCCGGAAACAACGAACCCGACTTTTTTTGGATCCGGTTCCCGATCCTCGGAAACGAACCGAGCACAGGCCCCCGTACCATTGGCTTATCGCCGGGTCTTCGAAACGGGTTACGAAAATCGGCGCACAATTCCCGTGCATTTCTCCGAGAGAATGGGCTCGACTCCGACTGCATTCCGATCGACAACCCGCGAAGCCGATGACGGGAATCCGCGCGGATGGCGACCGCGTATCGCTCACCTTGGTCAACGTTCGCCCGATCAGCACCTGTGCAATCGCCACGCCGATTCGTTCGCAACCGCCGACCAGGCCAGCAAAGGGTTCGCTCCCGGCAACCTGCCCGGTAGTCCGAAAACAAAATAGTCGCTTGTCACGCCCCACCCCCCCCCCCCCGC
>CAZYBA010000081.1:0-10402 GCA_964646105.1 uncultured Armatimonadia bacterium | reverse complement strand
GCTCCGCGCCTGTCTCCCAACAAGACGTTGGAAGGTGCGATCGGAGGTCTGGTTGCGGCCTGCTTGATGTCGCTTGCCTGGGGGAACTGGATCGGGATCGCTTGGTGGCACTGCATCGTGCTCGGACCGCTGCTCGGACTGCTCGGGCAGATCGGAGACCTCTGTGAATCCGCGCTGAAGCGCGACCTCGGAATCAAGGATTTCGGGGGCATCCTGCCGGGGCATGGCGGGGTACTCGACCGGTTCGACTCACTCCTGTTTACCGCACCGATCGCCTACTACTACCTGTTCTACACACTCGGCACGAGTCCCTGATCTTCGGACTTCATCCCAGGAACGGCCTCGGTCCAGAACGGTTCAATGCTGGCAGATCCACGTTTTGTCCCGGTCAACGGGAACAGTGCCCGCGAACCGCATTGCGAACTTGGCAGGCAATTGCCGACCGCTACCGAACTGTGGAACCGCGCCCCATTCCATCGCGTTCCAGCGACATGGGAAGTCTGGTATCCGCATTCCGCGTCAACGCGCCGGTGGAAAAAGTGTGGGACCTGCACCGCAACCCCGCAGTCCTCAAGCGCATCTCGCCACCGGGCTTGGTCGTGCGCCTGCCCGATCCCGCGCCGGAACCCGAAAATGGCGTTCGTTTCCTTCTGCGCTTGCACCCGCTGGGATTGCCTTGGGGCATCCCGTGGGAGAGCATCTTTTCGGATGTCGAGCCGCCATTCGGGTTTGTCGACACGCAAGGACAGGGACCGTTCGCCAGCTGGCGGCATTCCCACCGGTTCGAACCACTGGCCGACGGAGGGACCCGTATTGTCGAACACGTCGATTGGGTTGCGCCGTTCGGATGGCTGGGACGGATCGCCGACACCATCGTGCTTCAGCCGATGCTGCGGGCGACATTCGTCTATCGGAAATTACAACTGACCAAGATTCTCCGATAATCACCGAGTGTCAAACCCGCGGACATCCGGCCAACGTGGGTTCAGGGGCGGCCGGCAAGCGCGTTGAGTTGCTTCAGGATTTCGGTTGCCAGCAGGGCGGCTGCCGGATTGTCCGCGTAGAGATCGGGGTGCAGGTGTTTGGCGAGCGCACGACGCGCCCCGGCGATCGCGGGCCGCGGTAGACGCGCCGCAACCAAGCTCAGGCTATTCGACGCACCCGCTTTGCCGCTTCCCGATCGTTGGGACGCTGCGCGCGTCCCCGCAAGAAAACCCTCTGCATATGCATCGGCACGCACCTTGTCGATATCCCCCTGTATCTCCGCGTCAATCAGGCGAGACTGCTGCCGGGCCTCGTTTTCGCGGGCGAGTCGCTCCATGCGGTCCTTCAGATGCTCGATTTCCTTGAGCGCCGCGCGCAACTCCCGACGCGCCTCCCGACGTTCGTCCAAGGCCTTGTCCCGCGACCGGACACACTCGGCGAATTTGCGTTGATCGACCGGACGATGCGCTGGTCCCTCCCCCTTGGTTCCCACCAGGTCGCGCAACGTCAAGTCCCGGTACAGGGTTGCCCGGCTGATTCCCGAACGTTCGGCGATGTCGGCCATGGTGAACGGGACGCCACCCCGTTCCAGCTCGGCGATTGCCGCCAAGACCGTCTGGCGGCGAACGTTCGCGTCCGCGGGGCGGCGTCCACGCTTGCGCTCGGGAGGGGGTGTGATCATCAATCCCGATTATACGATTGCGACGCAACGGCTTGAAACCTAGAATGTCCCCATGGCTGGATCCATCCGTTGGGCACGATCGTGGAAGGAAGCGTCCACACGCGCCCGTTCCTCGGGCAAACTGGTTTTCATCGACTTCTACGCCGACTGGTGCGGCTATTGTAAAAAGTTGGACGCAGAGACATTCCCCGATCCGAAAGTGGTTCGGGCGATGGAGAACTATGTCCCGGTCAAGTTGAACACCGAACGCGAAGGCCGCACACTCGCCGGAAAGTACGGCGTTTCAAGTCTGCCTACCCTGGTGATCGCGGAGCCCGACGGCGCGGCGGTTGCGACCATACGGGGCTTTGTCGATGCCGCGGACATGCTTCGCGCACTCGATGGAGTCCGTGCGGACCGCGAGACAATCGCTCGATTACGTCCGGCGCTCGTGTCCAACCCCGCCGATGTGGGGGCCGCGCAGCGACTCCTCCGGGCGGCATTGCGCCTTTCGGATACGGCATCCTTGCGTGCCGCGGTCACGACGCTCGAGAAGCGCTCCCCAAGTTCGATCGGATACGCCGAATGGGGTGAAATGGGACAGATCGCGATGCGCCGCGGACAAACGGAAGAAGCACGGCGCTATTACGGAAAGGCATTGGGACTTTCCAAAGACGGTCCCAGTCGCGCGACCTGCCGCTTTCTCATCGGGGTGACGTACTACAAGGACGGAAACAAGAAGGAAGCCCGAAAGCACTTGGAAGCGGTCCTGTCCGAACGTGGATGTCCTCCGGAAATGGCTCAGATGGCTCGCAACGGTCTGAAGGAGATGGGAAAGTGATCGGTGCGGATCGATGCACAATCCTTCCTCCGACCATGGCGGGCCTAAGCGACATTCCCGCCTTGACGTACAGGAAGCGGCAAGTTGCAGCGCGGCAACGCCAACATCCGGCCGATTCATTCGCGGGAGGTGGGCGGTCCGGAACCCCGAAGTCTGACGAAACTCGAATTCCCACGGCCGTAGTCCAACACACCGGCGCCGGCGTCTTCTGCAATTCCTGCCTCGCCCAATCAAACCCCTGAGAGAATTCTTTCATGCTGCACATCGATCCGCGTCACGTCGAGCCCGACGTCACCCCTGAACTCATCGCCGCGCAGGCGGCCCGCGCGTCCCTGGCCGATTCCATCGCCGTCGAACGCTCTGGTCCCGGAAGCGATTTCCTCGGATGGCTCGATCCCGGCCGCATCGTGGCCGACTACGAAATCGCAGAGATCCAGGCTCTCGCCAACGACCTACGTACGATTTCCGACACACTCGTTGTGGTTGGAATCGGCGGGTCGTACCTCGGCTCCCGTGCGGTGATAGAGGCATTGGCGGCTCCGGACGCTCCACGCGTCCTCTTCGCCGGTCAAAACCTCTCTGCACGCCACCATCGCGATTTGCTCGACGGCCTCGAATCCCGCGAAGTCGTCTGCAATGTCGTCTCCAAGTCGGGAACCACCACCGAGCCCGCCGTCGCGTTCCGCTTGATGAAGTCCTACCTGGAACAACGATACGGTGCAGAAGGATGTGTCCCTCGGATCGTTGCCACCACCGACCGAGTCCGGGGAGCGTTGCGCCAACTCGCCGACGGGGCAGGCTACCGAACCTTGCCCATTGCCGACGACATCGGGGGACGCTACTCCGTGCTGTCTCCGGTCGGATTGCTTCCGATCGCCTACGCCGGCATCGATATCGCCGAACTGCGACGCGGTGCGATTGAGTGTGCAGAAGCGGCAAACGAATCGCGGCTCGAGAACAACCCTATTCGCTGGTATGCCATAGTACGCAATCTGCTTGCCCAACGGGGCATCGCCATTGAAGCCTTGGCGTCGTTCGAACCGCGCCTTCACTATCTCTTGGAATGGTGGAAGCAACTTTACGGGGAAAGCGAAGGCAAGAACGGCATGGGGCTGTACCCGTCGTCCGTCGAATACACCGCCGACCTGCATTCGATGGGCCAGTACTTCCAGCAAGGCCGTCGGATCCTGATGGAAACATTCCTGATCATCGACGCGGAAGAGCCCGACCTCCGGGTTCCCGCAGGCGACGATCGGGACGAATTGGGTTATCTGACGGGTCGGACGATGAGTGAAATCAACGCAGCGGCACACGCCGCCACGGCTTCCGCCCACCGTGACGGCGGCGTACCCAATCTCACCATCCACATTCCGCGACTCGACGCCTACCATCTGGGAGCATTGCTGTATTTCTTCGAACGTGCGTGTGCGGTCTCGGGATACCTGATGGGAATCAACCCGTTCGATCAACCCGGAGTCGAAGCCTACAAGGCCAATATGTTCCGCCTACTCGGCAAGCCCGGATATCCTTCGGTCGAAAGGTTCGCAGCGTCTGAAGCAACATCGGCACGCGTCCACTTCGAGCAGCCATGAAGCCCGATGCAAGTCTGATCGGCGGACTGCTTTTCTATGTCCTGTCGACCGTGTCGGCCTTCCTCGCCCTCGGTGCACCCAAGTCGGGCAAGGGGCGATCGACGATGGCGATTTATCTCCCCTACGCCTGTTTTCTGGCTGTCATCGGCTTTGGAAGTGTTACCGATCTGGGACAGCAATTTGCACAGGCGGTACGTTCAACAGCACGCGAGGAAGGCTGGTACCGGTTCCGCGCCGATGTTCAGGTGCAATCGATGCTCGCCATTCTGGTAGTGGCCGCGTTGGCCACCGGGATAGGCCTGATGCGGGCGCGGCGAAGGTGCCCTCAGGCAATAGCCATGACTGCCACCATGATCTGGGTAATCGGGTTCCATGCGATCCGCGGCATCAGCCTGCACTCCGTCGACGCACTGATGGGGCGTTACGCCGGTCCGTTGACCGTCGGGCAGTGGGGTTCCGCGATCGGCCTCGCATTGGCGAGCATCCCTCTGGTATACCGACCCAAGCAGTAACCGGATGGTTCGGTCGCAATACGACGCGCCGTCGTTCGAAGTGGCATGCCTGAGTTTGCGATGCCCGTGCGCAGCGCGACCGACAACCTACGTGGCGTTCTCCAATAAGGCACCGGCGCCCTGTGCCAATAGATCCTCGAAAGCCGTGTCGGCGACCGTGTCGACCGCAGTCAGGTGCCCTGTGGAACGTGTCCGCAAGACCCGGGCCCCATCCGCCGCCGCCACCAAGGCGAAAAGGTAGAGGAAACGGTCCGAACTGATGGCATACGCGGCAACCGGCAAGGTGCACCCACCCCCGATGCGTGCCAGAAAACGCCGTTCGCAGGTCACCTCGCGCCGCGTTGGAAAATGATCGCACGCTTCGTAGACCAAACGGCACAATTCAGGTTGGTCCGACCGCCCCTGAACGGCAACACAGGCTTGACCGACCTGTGGAAGGCATACCTCGGGGTCCAGCCAATCGGTAATGACATTGCCCCGGCCCAACCGGTGGATGCCCGCGGCGGCCAAGACCAACGCATCGACCTCGCCTTCCGCAACCTTGCGCAAGCGGGTATCGACATTCCCTCGAACCGGCGCAAACGACAGATCGGGCCGTGCCGCTTTGAGGAGAGCGATTCGGCGTGCCGAGCCGGTCCCAACGATCGAACCATGGGGAAGATTCGCAAATGTCCCGTACTTGGGAGACACGATGACGTCACGCGGGTCAGCGCGCTCGCAATAGGCCGCGATCACCAGACCGTCGGGATCGAGCGAGGGCATGTCCTTTGCGCTGTGGACCGCAATGTCGGCGTCACCGCGCAGAACCGCATCTTCAACTTCCCGGACAAAAACCCCACGGCCGGCAAGAGCGGCCAATGGTCTATCCTGCACCCGGTCCCCTTCGGTCTTGACAATTACCAAGGACGTGCGAATTCCCGGATGGCGTTCGGCCAATTGTTCCTCGACCCACCGGGCCTGCCAAAGTGCCAAATCGGATCCGCGTGTCGCGATGCGAATAGTCATGGATTGACGTCGAAAAGGTTCCTGAAGCGAGTCTGCGCGCCGATCAGGCGCTCTTGGGAGGATCGAGCGTGATGCCGAGTTCCTTGAGTTGGTTTGGTTCGACCGCGGAGGGCGCGTCCATCAGCGGGTCCGCCCCTCCCCCCATCTTCGGAAACGCGATCACTTCCCGGATGTTTTCCTCGTCGCAGAGCAGCATGACCAAGCGGTCGAGGCCGGGTGCGATGCCCGCGTGGGGCGGAGCGCCGTACCGGAAAGCCTCCAGCATGTGGCCGAAACGATCCTGGATCTGCGGGTCGTTCAGGCCCATCATCCGGAACACCTTTTCCTGAATGTCGGGAACATGAATGCGGACTGCACCCGACGCCGCCTCGGCACCGTTGCACACCAAGTCGTAGCACTGGGCGCGCATCGCGAGCGGATCCGTGTCGAAGAGAGCCAGGTCCTGGGCCCGTGGCATCGCGAAAGGATTGTGTGCGAAGGTCAGTTGACCGGATTCTTCGTCTCGCTCGAAAACCGGAAAGTCCACAATCCAACAGTACGCCATCTTCGAAGCGTCGATCAGATTCAGTTTGTTCCCGATGAAACGCCGTAAACGGTCCAGAACCTTGGCCACCACGTCGGGTTGATCGGCGATGAATCCGATCAAATCGCCGGGTTCCGCACCGGCGGCCGCCAGGAGTTTCGGACGTTCGTCCTCCGAGACAAACTTGGCAAGAGTCCCTCGCAACGACACGCCGTCGTCCTCCACCAAGACATAGCTCATTCCCTTGGCGCCCCAATCGCGGGCCGAGGCAACCAGTTCGTCCATCTCGCGGCGAGGAATGCGAGCTCCGCCGGGATAGCGGATGGCCTTGACTTGGCCGCCGCCGTCGAGGGCTTGTCGAAAAACCCCGAACGACGTCTCTGCGAAGACATCGCCGCAATCGATCAATTCGAGACCGAAGCGGATGTCCGGCTTGTCGGTGCCGAATCGGCGCAGCGCCTCATCGTAGGTGAAGCGGGGGAATGGATCGGATGCGACGACCTTGCCGGTCTGATCGGCAAATCGTCCCACCACCTCGATCATCAGCGATTCCACCAAATCCAATACGTCGTCTTGGGTGGCAAAGCCCATTTCGAGGTCGATCTGGGTGAATTCCGGTTGACGGTCGGCACGCTGGGACTCGTCGCGAAAACACTTGGCGATCTGGAAATAGCGATCGATCCCGCCCACCATCAGCAGCTGCTTGAATTGCTGCGGCGCTTGGGGAAGGGCGTAGAAGAGACCCGGTTGAAGACGGTACGGAACCAGATAGTCGCGTGCCCCTTCCGGCGACGATTTGGTCAGAACCGGTGTCTCAATCTCGAGGAAATCGTGGCGGTAAAAGAATTCACGCACCGCACGGACAATTTCATGGCGCAAGCGCATCTTCCGGTACATCGACGGCCGGCGCAGGTCGAGGTAGCGGTGCTTGAGCCGGACTTCCTCGTGGGCGGACAAATCGGTGTCGACCGGAAAGGGCAAGGGTTTGGCGGGGCCGAGGATTTGGATCTCGGTTGCTTCGACCTCGACGGCGCCCGTCGGAAGGTTGGGATTTTCCATGCCTTGCTGACGACGCACCACGACTCCGGTCACGGAGACGCAAGTTTCGGAACGGACAGCCTTGGCAGTCTCGAATGCCGGCGCGGAGGTCGGATTGCGGGACGGATCTGCGACCACCTGGACCAGGCCGCTGCGGTCACGCAGGTCGACAAAGACGACTTGACCATGGTCGCGGACACTGTTGGCCCACCCGTTGACCACGACAGTCTCACCGACCAACGCCTCGGTAACCAAGCCACAGCCGATTGTCCTCTGCCACTGCTGACGCGCCAATGTCCTGAACTCCTTGCCTTGTCCCGGCTCCGCCGGAAGTTGCGCATTATACCGTCGTGGGGAGACGACGGCATTGGAAAAAACCGACGCCCTCCCCGGCTCGCCGGGAAGGGCGTCGAACATGCGGGAAGGAAGGAATCAGCCTTCCGACGTCTCGTACCGATCCTTCAGGCCGGACACAACCGACGGGTCGGCCAAGGTCGTGGTGTCGCCGAGGGCGCGTCCTTCGGCGATGTCGCGCAACAGTCTTCGCATGATCTTGCCAGAGCGGGTCTTGGGAAGTTCGGCGGTGAAGAGAATGTCGTCTGGGCGGCAGATTGGGCCGAGTTTACCCGCGACATGGTCCTTGAGTTGTTTGACAAGGGCGTCCGAACCGGAGTGTCCCTCCTTCAGGCTGACAAACGCGGCAATCGCCTGCCCCTTGACATCGTGCGTCCTTCCGATTACAGCCGACTCGGCCACTGCCGGATGGTCGACCAATGCCGACTCCACTTCCATCGTGGAGATGTTGTGTCCCGCGACGAGCATGATGTCGTCGACACGCCCCAGCAGCCACAGGTAGCCGTCTTCGTCACGGCGCGCCCCATCCCCGGCGAAGTACAGGTGCTTGTCGCCGAACTTGGACCAGTAGACGTTGCGGTACCGTTCGTCGTCGCCCCAGAGCGTTCGCAACATGGACGGCCACGGCTTGCGGATCACCAGGAACCCCCCGCCGCCGGGCGGAACCGAGTCTCCGTTTTCGTCGACGACGTCAATGGCGATTCCCGGGAATGGCCGTGTGGCCGAACCCGGCTTGGTGGCCACGATTCCGGGGAGCGGCGTGATCATGTGCGCGCCGGTTTCGGTCTGCCACCATGTATCGACAATCGGGCAGTTTCCGCGGCCGACGTGTTCGTGGTACCAGATCCAAGCCTCGGGGTTGATCGGTTCGCCGACCGATCCGAGTAGACGCAGGGACGAGAGATCGTGTTTTTCGAGGTGCTCGGTCCCCCATTTCATAAAGGCGCGGATCGCAGTGGGCGCCGTGTAGAAGATGGAAACACCGTACTTTTCGATAATTTCCCAAAAACGGTCCCGGGCCGGCCAGTCCGGGGCACCTTCGTACATAAGGACGGTTCCGCCGGCAGCAAGCGGTCCGTAGACCACGTAGGAGTGGCCGGTAACCCAGCCCACGTCCGCCGTACACCAGTAGATGTCGTTGTCCTTGAGATCGAACGTCCAGCGCATGGTGGCGTGGGCTTGGACCAGGTAGCCCCCGGATGTGTGGAGGATTCCCTTGGGCTTGCCGGTCGAGCCCGACGTATAGAGAATGAAGAGAGGATCCTCGGAGTCGACAGGCACGGCTTCCACGCGCCTCGGTGCAATCTCCTCGAGCTCGTGCCACCAGTGATCGCGCCCGGACTCCATCGAAATGTCGTTCCCCGTGCGCCGGTAGACAACGACCGACTTCACCGAAGGGCAGGAACCGTCCGCGAGGGCATCGTCGGCGGCTGACTTAAGCGGGACGATCGAACCGCGTCGCCAACCGCCATCGGCGGTGACCACCACCTTGGAGCCCGAATCGTTGATCCGCTCGCGCAGGCTGTCTGCCGAGAAACCGCCGAAAACGACCGAATGCACCGCGCCGATTCGGGCGCAGGCCAACATGGCGACGGCAGCCTCGGGAATCATCGGCAGGTAGATGGTGACCCGGTCGCCCTTCTCGACACCGAGATTGCGCAAGACACCGGCGAAGCGGTTGACATCGCGCCAGAGTTGGTCGTAGGTGATGACGCGCGAATCGCCGGGCTCGCCCTCGAAGATGATTGCCGCCTTGTTGCGGCGGCCTGTGGCGAGATGCCGGTCGAGGCAGTTGTGGGAAAGGTTCAACGTGCCGCCTACAAACCAGCGGGCATGGGGCGGGCTCCACTCGCAGGTCGTCGTCCACGGTGAGAACCATTCCAATTCGGCAGCCCGCTCGGCCCAGAACGATTCCGGGTCGGAAGCAGCACGGTCGTAGACAGCGGGATCGGAAACATTGGCGGCGGCGCGGAATGTGTCGGACGGCGGGAAAACCCGGTTTTCGGTAAGCAGTGCCTCGATGGCGTGAACATCGCTCATGGGTCAAGTATACGGGCAAAAAAACTCGGATTATCTGCGGGTTTACCCTAACGATGCGACACCCGCCTGCCGAATTAAGTGGTGTAGCCGAGAGGCTGCGCGTTTCCTGTTTCCCTTTCCAAAACACTCGACAGCGCCGGATTCTCCGGCGCTGTTTTTTCGTTCCAAATTCGGGCAGGATTGTTCCGCCCCCCGTGCGGCGGTATCATGCAAAGGTTTGCCGGATTGCCATCGTGTTGAATGGGATCCGGTGCTCACTTGTGCGGCGCGCCTGCTCCGGCAGCAACACCCGCAAATTCCCTCGATCCTGGAGTACACAAGGCATGGCAACTCAGAAGCGCGTCTGGCTTTTCCGCGAAGGCGACAAGAGCATGCGCGACCTTCTCGGCGGCAAAGGGGCGAACCTCGCGGAAATGACCAACATCGGTCTTCCCGTTCCCCCCGGATTCACGATCACCACCGAAGTCTGCACCGATTACTACGCCGGCGGCCGCAAGCTGCCCGCCGAACTGATGAACGAAGTCAAGGTCGCCTTGGCCGATGTCGAGAAGAACCTCGGCAAGTCGTTCGGAGACCCGTCCACCCCCCTGCTGCTTTCTGTCCGCTCCGGCTCCAAGTTCTCCATGCCGGGCATGATGGATACCGTCCTGAACCTCGGCCTCAACGACGCAATCGTCGGCGAACTGGTCAAGACATCGGACCCGCGGTTTGTTTACGACTCCTACCGCCGATTCATCATGATGCTCTCCGACGTGGCGTACTCGGATCGGTACGATCACATCACCAAGCACGACTTCGAGCACATGTTCTACGATCTCAAGAAAGAGATCGGAGTCAAGGAAGACCTGCAGG
>CAZYBA010000080.1:10017-10406 GCA_964646105.1 uncultured Armatimonadia bacterium | reverse complement strand
ACCAACGCGCAAAAACCCAATCCAAATCCGATGGCGGCGACCCGGTACGGCATTCCCTCCTCGGAATCGTCCATTTCCGAACGCTCCCCGACGATGCGCTTGGCTATCGCGCGCCAACCCTGGCGGCCGTTGTAAACCAAGAACGCCAAAACCGCGACATAGGCGCCGAACGATTGTTCCCGCACAAACGGAAAATCCGGCACGACGTCCCAAGACAGTGTCCGCGAAACCACCATCTGGGCTTTCCAGAAGAGATAGAAAAACCAACAGGAAAACGTCAGGTCGAGGGGTAGCAGGTAACCGAGCCCGATGGCGAAGGGATAGAACGAATAGCATGTGAATCCCATCGCATTCCAAGGCCGCGTCGTGAAGACCCCGCCGAGACTGAT
>CAZYBA010000080.1:0-10007 GCA_964646105.1 uncultured Armatimonadia bacterium | reverse complement strand
GGCCGCATGCTGGAGATTGATCTCAGGAAGCGATGGATAGAGCGAATGGAGCCCGTTGATCATCTCGATTACGGAAACCAAGCCGAATCCGCACCAGAACAATCGACTCTTCCAGAGCGCGCCGGTCGGGTCGGTCATTCGCAGCGGAAGTTCGACAATGGGAAACGGCAGCCGTTCCCGGTCCTGCCACATCGCTCGCACCAGGACATTCACGCAGACCGTTGTCCCGATCAAGACGGCGATGAACCCGGACCACAGCAGGCAGGGCAGCAGCCACGGACCGTAATGTTCGCGGACATAGAGGTTGCTGTTCCCTTGGTTGAAGGCGGTCAGCGCAACCGGGTCGCGAACCGTGAGCGCTTCCGGAAGGTAGGCGCCGAATTGGTCGAGCCAGCGGTTTGCCGGAGTCGAGAACGAAAACGGATAGGCGAGCAGGGGAACCAGCGCGCCGGCGAAATCCTGGCCTGCGATGGCTGCTCCCAACGCCACCAACGTCTGGAATGCCATCAGCTCCGCGCGACGCAGGGCCCAACGGGGCAGAAGGCGCCGCACCACCGCGTTGACACCGATCAGCAATGCGAGCAGGAACAAGACGTTGGCGAACAGGGAAATCGTCGTGAAGAACGGTCCGTACCCGACGCGTTCCGCCCGGATTACCCAGAAGGCATCGACGAGAATGCAGGCGAAGGCGAGCGGAAGCACCCGGTGCCACCGGACTCCTGCCGAATCGTCGGTGTTCTCCTCCGGTCGCATGGGGCGCTGTTCCACGGATACGCCTGTCCCTCCTTCCCTCTGGCCACCCGTTGCACAGGGAAGGAACCGCTTCGGGTGCTGTCAAATTTACCAAACGTGATCCCTCCGGACGTTACCCGTGTCGATTTTCAAAATGCCCGGGCTGTCGGGCGGGCGGACTGTGCTGCGATGACGCGCCGGCCTCTTGCCTGGATGCTGGCCCTGATTTTTGCGCTGGCATGGGCGGCCCCCCTGCGGGCCGCGGTCGACGAAGCCCTGGCCGCCCGTTACCGGTCCCTCGCCGGCTCGGTTGACAGCAAACGGATCGCTGCCACGGTCCGTGAACTCTCCTCCCACGGATCCCGGGTGGTCGGCTACCCCGGGGAACGGTTCGCCGCGGAATTTGTCAAGCGCGAACTCTCTGACGTTCTCGGAGCCGCCCAGGTGCGCGAGGAGCCCTTCATCGCGACCGTCCCGATCGACAAGGGCGCCTCCCTCGAGGTCGGTGGCCGGCGATTCGCCATCCACGGCGTCTGGCCGAATCTGGTGCGGACATCGCAACTGCCTCCGGAAGGCATTTCCGGGCCGTTGGTCTACGGGGGCAACGGTCTCCTAGGCGCGTTCAACGGGAAGCGGGTCGAGGGTTCGGTGGTGCTGGTCGACTTCAACTCCGGGACCGACTGGCTCAACGCCCCCCGCTTGGGAGCCAAGGCGGTTGTTTTCATCGAGCCGGACCAGACCATGCGCGGTGAAGCGGAAGCCAAGTTTGTTTCCATCCCCCTGGCCATCCCGCGTTTTTACATCTCCCGCAGCGACGCTCAGGTGTTGCAGGCGATGGCGCTCGGACGGCGGCCCATGGAGGCGCGTCTCTCGGCCAAGATGCAGTGGGAACAGGTGGAGTCGCGCAATTTCATCGGGGTGCTTCCGGGAAAAAGCAAGAATCCGGCAATTGCCAAGCAGATCATCGTGGTGCAGGCGCACTACGACGGCATGTCGGTGGTGCCCGCGTTGGCGCCCGCCGCCGAATCCGCCGGGGGAATCGCCGGCTTGCTGGAAACCGCCCGCATCCTCAAGGAAAACGGCTCCGAGCGCACCGTCTGGTTTGTAGCGACATCCGGGCACTTTCTCGGGCTTCAGGGCATCCGTGAACTGGTCGAACGCCACATGGACGAGTGGCAGGTGCCGGGCCCGTTCGCCAAATTGTTCGGACGCGCCAAGGAACCCAAGGATCCGATCTACCTGTGGGTCGGCCTGGATCTGGCCTCGCAAACCCGATCGCTGGGCATCTTCTACAAGGGACATTTCATGAATGTCCGTGAAGATACCCAAAACCTGTTTTCCGACATCGGGCGCATCGCCCGGGAAAACAACGAAAAGGTGGCGGAGGTACTCGGATACGAAGCCAAGAAGCGCTTTGCCGACGGTATCAACCCGGTTGACGGCAAGAGTTGGCGCAATTTCATTCCGGGGAAACCCGCTTTTGACTCCGAAGTGGTCGGAATGGCCGGTGGCTACGGTGTCACCTTTGCGTCGATCGACGATTCCCGAAACCAGGTCGACACGCCCTTCGACACCTTCGAGAAGGTCAACCCCGCGAATCTGGCATTGCAGCTCAAGACCATTGTCTGCCTGCTGCAACACTTTGTGAACGACCCGAACGACCCCTCGGGGGACCCGAAAAAGCAGATTCCCCTGTTCAAGACCTGCCAGTGGACCCGGATGGGCTTGCGGTCGGGGTTCGCGGTGGTCCGTGGTCGGGTCCGGGATTACGATCCTCGGAAATCGCTGGTTCCCTCAACACCTGTCTCGGGAGCGCTGGCGATCCTTCCCCATGTCACGAACACCAAATCGTTCCTCGGGGTGCGCGGAAACCTGGTGCAGATGGTTTCCGACGGGCGCAGCGGGATCGCCGGCGTCGACGGAAAAAGCACGTTTGCATTTGTGGGGATGCCACCGACCACTGCCGACCAGCAACGCCATTCCGTGGCCGCGTACCATGTCGACCCGAATACCGGCGATATCGACTACGCACCCGACAAGGGAGTCTCGGGAGTCGATTATCCGACCGAATTCTCGATCACGACCGGGGAGAAGGAAGCCACCGTGGTGGTTTTCCCCTGTGTCGCAACCTCCATCTACGATCTGGTCGACCAACAGGCCCTTCGGACACTGTCGACCATGACCATTTACGACGGTGTCACCAACGGCGAGCCACGTCAGTACGGGTACGCGCTCTCGAAGCCCGAGCCCGGTGTCAGCTACGTCGAGGACACGGCAGTGGTCTTCGCCCGGCGTGGCAACGAGTTCGCCGGCGACAATCCCGAGGCGGCTGCGGCCGATGCGGACGCCACCAACAAGCTCCGGCAATTCAAGATTGTCATGGGGTCCGGACCGGCGGCCACCCGCTTCCTGCTGATCAACTCCACCCCGCGCAATCCGGAAGGCGAAGGGTATGTCATGGGGGCGGGCACCGGTTCCGCAGCCATCGACTCGTCCCGCTCGTCGGCGATCACCCACACCGCGCTCAAGGTGGCGCAAGACATGTGGCGCATCGACGATTTCCGGATCAAGCGGTTGCTGGCGAACAACATCCGTAACGAAGGGGTGCTCAAGCTCCATGAACTGGCGGGCGAGTATCTGAAGAAGGCCGAGGAGGCACTCGCCGCCCAGGACTACCAACTCTTCGATACGTATGCTCGAGCGGCGTGGGGCTACGAATCGCGCGCCTATCCGGATGTCACCAAGACCCAGCAGGATGTTGTGAACGGGGTGATTTTCTACCTCGCCCTGATGCTGCCGTTCGCGTACTTCCTCGAACGCCTCCTCTTCGGCTACTCCGACCTGAAGCGCCAACTCCTGGCGTCGTTCCTGATCTTCCTCGGCGTTTTCGGAATCTTCGCCGCGATCCATCCGGCGTTCCGGATCACCCTCAACGCCGGAATCATCCTGCTGGCGTTCATCATGCTTGCCCTCTCCGCCTTGGTCACGGTTCTGGTCTGGCAGAAGTTCGAGCAGCAACTCAAGGAACAGAGCCGCGAGACATCCGGAACACACTCGCGCGACGCGGGAGGGGGGTCCATCGCCGTCGCCGCCTTTGCGCTCGGTGTCGCCAACATGCGTCGACGCAAGGCCCGCACCGGCCTGACATGCGCGACCTTGGTCCTGCTGACATTCACCGTTCTCGCATTCACGTCCATTGTCCAGGACCTGCGTTTCAACCAAGTGTCCGCTCCTGGAAAGCCGGTCTACAACGGCATCCTGTTGCGGGACCCGAACTGGAACGCGCTCCAGCAGGTGGCGTACCGATTGCTCGACGACGAGTTCGGCAAGAAACGTCTGGTGGCTCCGCGGGGCTGGTTCCTTGGAACCCAGCCGGGTGAGCAGACCTTCCTTACCCTCAAGCGCGCCGACCGTGAGTTCGGTGCCAAGGGAACCGTCGGCTTGACTCCGGCGGAAAACCAGGTCAGCCGGATCGGAGAAGCGGTTGTTGCGGGACGATGGTTCGAGCCTACCGACCGTTTGTCGATGATTCTTCCCCGCAAGATCGCGGATGCCCTGCGCATCGCCGACGCAGATGTCGGGTCGGCGAAGGTGTCGTTCTCCGGCCAGGACTACACGGTCGTGGGAATCCTCGACCAGGACGCGGTCAAGAAGGTCCTGGATCTCGATCAGGAACCGTTGACCCCGGTCGACTTCGTGCAGATGCAGCAGCTCCAGAAACAGGGCAAGGCGGACAATTCGTCCGGTTTCCAGCAGTATCTCCACCTGGACCCGGAAGTGGTTTTCTTCATTCCTTATCAGACGTTGATCAACCTTGGAGGCGATCTGCGCTCGGTGGCGATCGGGTACGACAGCGACGAAGCGTCGGTGCTGTCGGATCTCAAGGACAACCTGATGAAGCGGTTCGACATGAACCTCTACGCGGCGTCCGCCGGCAAGATCGACCGCTTCTCGTCGATTGCCGCCACCAGCGGCGCGGGCATGGAAACCGTAGTTGTCCCGATCCTGATCGCGGCGTTGATTGTTCTCAACACCATGCTCGGCTCGGTGTACGAACGTGTCAAGGAAATCCACATCTTCAGTTCGATCGGCTTGTCGCCGGCCAACATCGGGACTTTGTTCATGGCGGAGGCACTGGTTTACGCGATCCTGGGGTCGGTGGCCGGGTACGTTCTCGGTCAGGGAATCAGCAAGGTGTTGACGGTCTTCAATCTCCTGCAGGGCCTTTCGCTGAATTTCTCGTCGGTGTCGGCGGTGCTCTCGACATTGATCATCGTGGCGGTGGTGCTGCTTTCCACCCTGTGGCCCGCCAAGAAGGCATCGGAGGTTGCGACACCGTCGATCAACCGGTCCTGGAACGTGCCCGATCCTGTCGGCGACGATTGGGCGATCCGGTTGCCGTTTGCGGTCACCGGGGATCAGGCGCGCGGGGTGAACGGCTTCCTGGCGGAATGGTTCCGTAGTTACGAGGGCTACTCGGTAGGGGACTTCATCACCGAAGGCATCACGGAGGAGACATTCGACTCGGAACACGGCCTGGCGTGGAGGATTGGCTGCAAGGCTTGGCTGGCGCCGTTCGACCTCGGCGTTTCCCAGATGATTCGTCTGGAGACGGTCCCCACGGACCTCGAGGATGTCTACGACCTGCGTCTGACATTGGTGCGGGTATCCGGGGACGTCTCGAACTGGAAACGGGTCAACCGTCGCTTCCTGAACACATTGCGCAAGCAGTTCCTGATTTGGCGGACATTGAACGCGGCCGAGCGGGAGCGATACCTCGAGACCGCTGCGCTGGATTCGACAACAGGGGCGGGAGCGTGAGCCATGGCAGGTCTTGGATGGAATGGGGGACGATGACGTGGCCCGTTTGAAAGACGAGCCGGGGGAGACCCCGGACGATATCCGGGATGCCCGGTCGGCGGCGGAGCGCGAGGTCTCGACGGACCTGGACGATCCGGGGTTCGACGAAGGGTTTACGTGGAAGACCATCATCGGGTCGATCTTTGTCGGCTTGATCATGGCGCCCGGGGCGATTTACCTCGGCTTGGTTGCGGGACAAGGGCTGGGTTCGGCGGCGCAGTGGGTCACCATCGTGTTGTTCGCCGAGATTGCGCGGCGCTCGTTCCTGCCGTTGCGCCGGCAGGAAATCTTCCTGCTCTACTATGTCGCCGGAGGGTTGGCGTCGGTCGCCTTGGGCGACCGTGGTATTTCGGGCGGGCCGTTCGGATTCCTGATCTGGAACCAATACTTCATCCAAAGCCCCCCCGCGGCGCCGATCGCCCGTGAGATTCCCGGGTTTGCGACTCCGCAGCCGGGTTCGGTCGCACTCAACGAGCGAACGTTCTTCCATCAAGACTGGGGACTCCCCATCCTGGTGTTGGTGGCGACCCAGATTCTGGAGAGAGTTTCGTGGCTGCCTGCCGGTTATCTGCTTTTCCGTGTGACATCCGACGTCGAGCGGTTGCCGTTTCCCTTGGCGCCCGTGGCGGCGTCCGGCGCGACCGCCTTGGCCGAGGCGTCCAGCAAGGAAGAATCGTGGCGCTGGCGTGTTTTCAGCACAGGGACCACCATTGGATTGGTCTTCGGGGCGTTCTACACCGCGATTCCGGTTCTGACAGGGGTTGCTTTCGGCAAGGCGGTGACGCTGTTCCCGATTCCCTTCCTCGACCTGATGTCGTCCACGGAGACGGTCCTTCCGGCGGCGCCGGTGGGAATTTCGGCGAACCTAGGATTGGTGCTTACCGGATTCGTGCTGCCGTTCCCGATCGTCGCGGGATCGTTCCTTTCGTCGGTGATCTGCCAAATCGGTTTGAATCCGATCTTCCACCGGATGGGCCTGCTCACCCAATGGAATCCCGGAACCGAATCGATCCAAACCAAGATTGTCAACAACTTCGACCTGTGGCTCTCGCTCGGAATTGGCATTCAATTGGCGATTGCCGTGATTGGGCTCTGGATTGTCATCAAGGGGTCGATCGAGACGGCGCGGGGGGTGAATCAGGGCAACCGCGGTGCGTGGCGTGATCTGCCCAAGGGCCGCGGCGACACGCGGATGTGGTCGGTCTGGGCATTCTGGATCTGGTTCGCCGCCACGGTTGCATACATTGCGTTGACCAAATGGCTTCTTCCCGGCTTTCCGTTGTGGCTGCTCATCGGCTACGGTCTGGTCTGGACCCCGATCAACTCGTTCATCGCCGCCCGAATGTACGGTCTGACCAGCCAAGGGGTATCGTTCCCGTTCCTCAAGGAAATGACCATCCTCCAGGCGGGCTACCAGAAGATCGATGTCTGGTTCGCGCCGATGCCGTTGCACGATTACGGCCACTTTGCGCAATTGTTCCGAGAGGTCGAACTCACGCGGACCAAGTTCACGTCCGTGCTGAAGGCGGAATTGCTGATGTTCCCGATCATCCTGATCGGCGGACTGCTGTATTGGCAATTCATCTGGCACTCGTCGCCAATTCCGTCACCGCAATATCCGTTTGCCCAGAAGCTGTGGCCGATTCACGCCCAGCAGCAGAACATCTGGGTGCAGATCAACAAGCCTGGCGGAGCGACCTTTGTCATGGACGCCTTGAAGCCGTCCGTGATATTGGCGGGAGGTGTCGGCGCCTTGGTGGCCTACGGCGCAATCCTGTTGCTGAAGCTGCCGGTCCTGAGCTTCTACGGTGCGGCGGGAGGCGCCAACGCGTTCCCCGCGGACACGTTGCCGATGTTTGCCGGTGCCTGTCTCGGCAGATTTTACTTTGCCCGTCGCCTCGGGGCGGTCCAGTGGGCGAGTGGCACAGGCCTCGTGAGCATGGCCGCCATTGCGTTGGCGCTGATTTCGAAGGCGGTTCAGCCGCTCCCGTTCTGACATGGACGCTGTCGTCGAACGCACCGACTCCAATTCCGCCGCCCGCGCTCGGCGTCTCCCGCGCCTGCTCGGCTGGCAGGGCTTTTCTGTGGCGACTCCTGACGATTGGGATTTGACGGGGTTTTACGGAACGTTTGCCGAGGGATATCTGAGCGCGGACGATAGTGACGCGTTGGCGGTTGAGATCAAATGGAGCACGCCCAAGGGACGCGCCGCGAAGTCGATCGATCTGGTTGATCGCCGCAACGCATTTCTTTCCGCGTTGCGCAAGGCGGCGCGTAAACGACGGCATGAGTTCAAGGAATCGGAAGAGGAAGCGTTGCGGGGAACTGTTCGGGCGGATCGGCAGGCGGTCGGCTTTTCGTGGAGTGCCGACCGCAAGGCGCGGGGTGTCCTGTGGCACTGTCGCACCTGCGGGCGGGTTGCCATGGCCCAGGTCCTCGGTGATCCGAGCGGGCGCAAGGGTTTTTCCAGTGTCGCCGACACCGTTCTCTCGTCGATCACCTGCCACGGTGCCGATTCGGACACCGATCACTGGTCGCTCTACGACCTCTCTGTCGACGTCCCCAAGGGATTTGAGTTGCTTTCCGCGCAATTGATGAATGTGTATCTACGGTTGACATTCCAGCAGGGGACCGCCCGGCTGTCCGTGGAGCAGTGGGGGGCCGCGAATGTCGCCCGGGGGGATCGATTTCTCGACGAATGGCTGGCGTCGAACAGCCGGGCCGAGATTCGTCGGGCCCGGTATGCGGTGGAGGCCACCGAAGTGGCCGGTCATCCGGCTGTGCGGCTGGCCGGCGGAGTGGCCGTCGGCGGACCCATGGTGGACATTGTCCGCGAGGCTGCGTCGCTCCGCATTCCCGCAACCCGATTTTCCGCAGTCGGATGGGAATGCCCGGAATCCAACAAGATCCATGCCGTGCAGGCAATCCGGCGGGCTCGGTTCCCGGACCCGGTGGCGCGCGTTGCGGCATCGGTCCGGTGCCATGCCCGGGCAACCGTGGCCATGGAGAAGCCTGGATGATCGGCTGGCTCCGAGAACGAATCCAACCCAAACGCGATCTTCCGGATCGGGCGGCTGTTCTCTCGGCACGTCCGGTTCGCAATCCGACGGTCGAGTGGGAACGTCTCGCCGCGGTGGATGGACGACCTGCGGTGGTGCAAGTGCGGGTACCGCGTCGGCGGGATCGTTGGGGCAACTGGATCGCCCGTTGGTTCCGATTGCCCGAGTTCCGGCGCATCGAACTGGATGAAATCGGTTCGGATTTGTGGGAAGCCTGCGACGGTCAAAAGTCGGTAGGAGCGATCACGCAACTGATCTGCGATCGGTACCGCCTCAATCGTCGCCAAGCCGAAACCAGCGTTACCGCCTATCTGCGTATGCTGGCGCAACGGCGTTTGATCGGTGTCCGCACGCCCGGCAGTGCCGGGAAGGTCGGCAAGGAGAAAGGAAAGCGATGAGCGCAACGACCGAACGTTCCGGAATACGACGTCAGGTCCACCTTCCGCTGGCCAAGGCGGCCGAGTTTGCTTGGAAGAGCGTCCGGATCCGTTTTTGGCGTTCGATGATCACCGCCGGAGGGGTTTTCCTTGGGATCGC
The DNA here is from genome assembly GCA_964646105.1 of uncultured Armatimonadia bacterium. Taxonomy (GTDB): domain Bacteria; phylum Armatimonadota; class Armatimonadia; order Armatimonadales; family Armatimonadaceae; genus CAIRTT01. The sequence continues at coordinate 819 of CAZYBA010000080.1, read as the reverse complement.
GTTTCTTGCGTCCGTGCTGACGGCGAAGGCGGTTGCCGGCGATACCGCGGGACCGTCGGAGATCGCCCGGTCCAATTGGCTGGTCGCCCTGTCACTGGTGGTCTGTACCGTCGGAATCACCAACTCGATGCTGATGAGCGTTTCGGAGCGGTTTCGAGAAATCGGAACCATGAAATGCCTTGGGGCACTCGAGTCGTTTGTGGTGAAAATCTTCATGATTGAAGCGGGGGCGATGGGGGCGATCGCATCTGTGTTCGGCTGGATCGCCGGAACACTGTTGACAGTCATCGCCAAGCGTCTGACGTGGAACCCGAAGGACCCGAGCGCTTTGCCCCAGTGGTACGGAGAGCTTGGAGCGTCCGATCTGGTCACCTTCCTGGTGTTTTCGGTCGGGATCGGGACGATTCTGACCATTGTGGCTACTTTGATCCCCGCCGTCCAAGCATCCCGAATCCCGCCCGCCGCCGCCCTGCGCACCGATGTCTGAACCAATTCCCGGAGCCTAGCCAATGTCTGTTTCCGCACCTGCAAAAACCGAGTATGTTGTCCGCGCCAAGGATCTCACGAAGGAATTCGTGATGGGCAACGAGACCACGAAGGCGCTGAAGGGGATCTCCCTCGATATCAAGCGTGGCGAGTATGTCTCGATCATGGGACCGTCCGGGTCGGGCAAGTCAACGTTTTTCAACATGATCGGCGGCCTCGACAAACCCAATTCGGGAACCGTCTTCATCAACGATGTCGACATGGCCCAACTCGACGCCCAGGAGTTGGCGTTCCTGCGATGCCATACGATTGGCTACATCTTCCAGACGTTCA
>CAZYBA010000079.1:8842-10461 GCA_964646105.1 uncultured Armatimonadia bacterium | reverse complement strand
AGGTGGCCTTGGCCCTGGGGTTGTTGCTGGCCGCGGACGGACGGTACGGTGGGTGCGGGAGATACACCTGCGTGAACACCAGGGTGTCGCCGACGCGCGGGGTGCCTTCCCATTCGTAACGCAGTTGTGCGGAGCAGGCAATGGCGCGTGGGTCTTCGGCGGCGCGGTCGACCACCCGCAACCGGCAATCGGCGCGCGGTGCGAACCAGACCAGCAGGTCGACCGGCGGCGAATCCATTTCCACAGTGCCGTTGCTCGCCACGAGGCTGCCCATGAATGTGTTGGCCCAGTGGGACCCGATCTGCGGCCCGACATTGCGGGTATTCCAGATCGGCCCGACCCGTGCCCAGAACGACTCCTCGAATCGGACCAGTTCGCGGGTGGCCAGGAATTGGTTCTTCACAAAGACGAATTCGCGCTCGACAGTTACCGGGAGGCCGTCGGCATTGCGGATCCGCACCCGCGCGAATGTCGCATCCTTGCGGTCCTCGAAGTAGAGCATCTCGCTCGCGATGTCGGGCATTTTCCCGAACGCCCAATCCTCGTCGAAGCGCTTGCGGTCCGGGTGGTAACGTCGTTTGGCGGCGCGGTCGATGTCGACCACAACGGTCCGGTTCTCGGCGGATCCGCCTTTGCTGGTGACCACCTGGGTGAACGCGGCGCCGTAGCGGTTGAGGCCGAGTATCCCCCCGGCATTGTGGGGAAAGCTCGTGGGGTGCAACTCCACCAACGCGTAGAGATCGCCGGGATTCCAGCCGGATCGCAGGACGAGTTTGTCCGGCATTTCCTTGCCGGTGAGCCACCACGAGCAGCAGAGGTGGCCTTTTTCCGGGTCGGGGTCGATGTTGCCGAAGAGGCGGTTGCCGAGTTCCTTGTCGGTGTGCGGAATGCGCGCCGCTTCGATGCGCTTGTTCCAGACCGAACCGGCGAAGGGACGCACCGGCTCGACCCGGTCGTCGGCGACCAGCCACGCCAGCGCAACATGCTGGCCGGTTTCCCGTTGACGCAGGTAGTAGTCGGGTTGGATGGTGCGCGCTTGGTACCGAAGATAGTTCATCGCCTTGTGGGCGGCGTAGCGGTAACGGCCGTCACGGGTTTTCGCGGCGGCCAGTTCGAGGGCGAAAATCCGGAACCCCGCGGTGCTGTTCCATCCGCCGTTGGGACCGTACGGATTCACCGCGCCGTCCGGAGTCACTTCCACCATCAGTCGATCCCAGAGCCGGCGCATTCCCGGGTCGGTGACTGCCCGGAAATCGCCGAGAAATTGCTCGCCGCAGCAGAGCAGCATGAAGATCGGACCCGGGAAATACCCGGTGTCGTTCTGCTGGACTTCCTTGTGTTTCCAGAAGTCGCCGAAGCCGAGTGCTGCATAGCGTTTCCAACCCGAGGCCTCCGGGGCATCCGGGTACCACCGCGCTGCGAGGCCTTTGGCGAGTGCTTCGGGCATGGCGCGATGGCAACCCCCGCGCCATTCGGTCGGTTTGCTGCCCCAGACATGGACATTGCGGCAGTAATGGAGCCAAAGTTCGCGGAACCAGTTGTCGTCCGGGCGAAGCAAGCCCCCGGCCATAAGGTGCTTGCGGTAGAGCGGGATGAATGCGGGTTCTTCGATGAACTGT
>CAZYBA010000079.1:0-8832 GCA_964646105.1 uncultured Armatimonadia bacterium | reverse complement strand
ATGCGCAGGCCGCCGGCGGCCTTCACCTCGTCCTTGGCCCGGGAGCACTCGACCTCGAACTTCGCCAATGCGGTCTCGTACTCGTCGACGCACTTCTTGTAGAAGGCGAGCCGCTCGTCCTTGACCTTGGCGCGGACCTCGTCGACGGTGGCGCGGTGCCAGTCCTTGAGCATGCGGACAATGGCGTTTCCCCAAATTGGGTTGCGGGTGCGGACATACTCGACCAGAACCGGCAGGAAGTTTTGCGGACCACCCAGGCCCATTTCGGGGGACTTGGCGACGCGGAAGAGGTCCATGTCGGCCATCCATCTCCAGTAGACGGCGCGATTTACCGGGTCCAAGGGGATGGGATAGAACCTTGGGTCGTTGACAATGCCGGGCCCGTATGCGCCGTAGCGGTAACGTGCGGCATTGGGGCTGTAAAGCGGGGTGGTCGTGTTGCTGTCGGCGGATTGCAAGGTCCTCGAGGGAGCCAACATGGTCCCGCACGGCGTGGGTTCTGAAACAGGCATGGCGCCAACCGGCGTGATTTCCAGATCGTTTGTCATGGCAAGGGGCACCGTGGGTCGGGAACCTTGGTCATTGTCCGAATTCCAGAACCCCGAAGCGGTCCGGTACATGAAAATTCGGCCGCGGGGTGCGGGTGGGAGACCAAGCGAGATAGTGGTCGGGCGGGCCGTAGTCGATGCGGTATGCGTTGAACCGCCAGCGGGTACCGGGAGTCGGGACCGGGATCTCGAGGCCGGCGAACGGAATCTCGATTTCGACTTCCCAGAACTTGGTTCCGGTACGTGCCTTGACCGCCAGCCCGGGGCAGTCCCACGACTTGTCGACCATCGGCCGCCCCGACCCGTCGGCGGTGGGATGAACCACCTTGGCATCAAAAATGGTGCCCCGCGCATTGAACTCGAGCTCGAAATAGCGACACGGGTTTTCCGGATCCGGGGCGATGAACAGCTCCACCACGTCCTCGTCGTAGAGCGGGTCGTCGCGGCGGGTGTAGGTGCAGCGCAGGTTTTCCTCGGTTACACGGAACGCGGCGCAGAGATGGGTGTCGGTCCAGCAGACGCGGAACGAAGCGGGTGGGTGGGATTCCGACTTCCCGGAAGACGGCACCAAGGGGATGGCGTGGGATTTGCGCCAAGCGGCGATGTTCAGGCCGGTGCCGATCGGGAACGGCTTGACCTTGCGGCAGCGGACAATGGGAAGCGGGAGAGGTGTTTCCAAGCGGGGCTCCTGCCGGAAGAGACACACAACCTCGCCGACATGTTCCGGTGAACTGGGAAATCGGGGTGACGGCCCCGGTTTTGGTGCGGATCGGGTCCACCCGGTACGCTGTGCCCATGAATCGACGAACCATTTGTGCGGCGCTCGCCGCCGGGTTGCTGGCTGGCTTTGCCGGGAGTGGGGACGCTTGGGGACAGGCCAAGCCGGCGTTGAAATCGGGACCGATGCTCGGTTATGCGGAGATTGCCGAGACCGTGGTCTGGATGCAAACCACTGCGCCGGCGAAGGTGCGTCTGCGCTACTGGCCGGTCGACAAGCCCGGGGATGTGCGCACCACGGCCGACGTTGCCACGTCCCCGGCCGGCGACCACATCGCCAAGTTCGCGCTCGCGGGGCTGCCGTTCGGCACCCGTTTCGAGTACCGGGTTCTCCTGAATGGCAAGGAGTTGACATTCCCCTATCCGACCCGTTTCCAGACCCAGCCGATGTGGCGTTTCCGCACCGATCCCCCGTCGTTCCGGTTCGCATTCGGATCGTGCAATTATGTCAACGACCCCCCGTTCGACCGCCCGGGCACCCCGTACGGCGGCGATCCCGCCATCTTCACCAGCATTTTCGAGCGCAAGCCGGACTTCATGCTGTGGGTCGGCGACAACACCTATTTCCGGGAAGCGGACTGGCTAACCGAGGCGGGCCTGCGTTACCGCCACGCCCACACTCGCGCCGAACCGCTCCTGCAGCCATTGCTGGGCAGCGTGCACCACTACGCCACCTGGGACGACCACGACTTCGGTCCCAACGACTCGGACCGCAGCTATCGTCTGAAAGGGGAGGCGCTGACTGTCTTTGCGGACTATTTCCCTGCCGTCCGCTACGGCACCCCCGAGACTCCCGGCTGTTTCCAACGATTCGAGTGGGCCGATTGCGAGTTCTTCCTCATCGACGATCGTTCGTTCCGCGCACCCAATGCGACAAACGATCCGAACAAGCCGATGTTCGGCGAGGCGCAGATGCGTTGGCTGACCGACGCGCTGGTGTCTTCGAAGGCGACATTCAAGTTTGTGGTGGGGGGCGGCCAGTTTTTCAACGATCTGAACCGGTTCGAGGGCTGGAACCTGACTCCGGGGGAGCGTGCGGGGTTTCTGGACTTCGTTTCCAAGCAGGGCGTTACCGGTCTGTTTTTCCTCAGCGGGGATCGTCACATGGCGGAGTTGTTGAAGGTCGATCGTCCCGGCACGTATCCGTTGTGGGAATTTACGTCCAGCCCGCTGACCGCCGGGGTTTCCAAGGGGCATCCGTCGGAGGAGAACAACCCGGCCCGGGTGCCGGGGACCTGGGTGAACGACAAGCGCAACTTCGGTTGGATCGAGGTGAGTGGCAAGCGTGGGGAGCGTGTGTTGTCGGCGAGCTTGTGCGACAAGGACGGCAAGATGCTGTGGACCCGACGCTGGTCGGAAACGGATTTGAAATAGCTTTGTCTGGAGCGTTTCCGGCTTCGGACAGGCGGTCCGTGGCGCTCGATCGGATTGAGAAGAACCGGCCCCGGGGAGAGTTCCCCGGGGCCGGTGTGTTTTGGTCGGTGTCCGCGTTCGCTTTTGCGGATTTCGGAATGTCTCAGCCTTGTGCCTTGGGGGTGAGGACAATGTCGCCGAGATCGATGACCGCGCCTTCGTCCATCTGGGGAATCGGCCAGCCGTGTTCCTCGATTTCCCACGTGTCGCCGTCCACCACCACATGATCGTCGTAGATTTCGACATTGCCCTCTTCGGGGAGGTCTGCCTTCAGGAATGCGTCCTTGGTGCATGCGGGCACCGAGAATTCGAACGCGCCGTCCTCGCCGGTCTGCATGCTGGCCCCGCCGGCGGTGACCACGATTGCCGCGACCCCGGTCTTGGGGTTGCCGGTGACAAATCGTCCCTTCAGGGTGGCCAGGGCTTCCGGGTTGGTCTTGATACAGGGCGGGGTGTTGTCGCCGCCGCCGCTGCATCCGGTGGGGATCAAGACAAAGGCGGTCGCGGCAGCTGCCAGGCTGCTGAGGAAACGAAGGCGCGAAAAGGATTTTCCGTTGAAAGAGAACATGGTGCTCCTTGGAGAGATGGGAGGTAGGGGAGTCTTTGCCAGTCAGCCCGATCGGGCTGCCTTTGGTTATGAAATCGGTTGCATTATTCCAGAAAAACAGTGTGGGACGGGAATCTTCGGTTTTTTAACGACCGTGCGGGCCCTGCAGAGTTTGCGTCGTCTCCGTGCGGTGAACAGGCTGGTGTTGTCGCAGAGGTGTCGGGGGGCGTTTGGGCAATGGGCGCAGGAACCCATGGTGGCTGTCGGGAATAACGCGCCAATGCTTACGCTGCTGCGTCCCGCTCAGGCATCTCCGCCGCTTCCTGAAAGCGAGGTGGCGCCGGCGTACAAACGGTTGCGCACCCAGGTGTTCACCGGGATCTTTCTCGGGTACGTGGCGTCGTACCTGATCCGCAAGAACCTGTCGCTCGCGATGCCGGATGTGCTGGACGCGCCCCCGGAGCTTACCAAGGCGATGCTGGGCGGTCCCCTCACATGGTTGTCGCTGACCTACGGGGTGTCGAAGTTCCTGATGGGGACGGTGTCCGACCGTAGCAACCCGCGGTGGTTTCTGTTCATCGGTCTGTTGCTTTCGGCGTTGATTCAGGCCTACTGCGGCCTGGACAAATCGCTGTACGGATCCTTGGCAACGCTTTCGGTGTTGCAGGCCGCCAACGGCTGGGTGCAGGGGATGTGCTGGCCCCCGTGCGGCAAGAGCATTGTGCACTGGTTCGGGCGTTCGGAACGCGGGCGTGCGGTCAGTGTCTGGAATGTCAGCCACAATGTGGGGGCGGGGTTGGCGCCGCAGATCGCCTTGGTCGCGGTGTTGGTTTCCGGAGACTGGGGCGGGAAGTTCTGGGGGAACGCGGTGGTGGCGGTGGCGCTTGCGATCGCCGCGCTGTTGCTGATGCGCGATACGCCGCAGTCGTGTGGCCTCCCGCCGATCGAGACGCATTCGGGGGACATTCCGGAGGGCTACTCCGAGGACAGCGAGCGCACACTCGGCGCCCGGGAGATTTTGTTCCGGTACGTCCTCAACAACCGTTGGCTGTGGTCGATCGCGCTGGCCAACGCATTTGTCTATTTCGTACGTTATGGGATCGGAGACTGGATCCCAACGTATCTGAAGACCGAAAAGGGCTTCGACTTCGCCAAGACCAGCTGGGCGGCGGCGTTGTACGAATACGCGGCGATACCCGGCACTATTCTGTGCGGTTGGGTTTCGGACAAGGTGTTCCGTGCCCAGCGAGCTCCGGCCACCATGCTGTTCATGGGGCTGACGTTGCTCGGGGTATTGCTGTATTGGTTCAACCGTTCGGGTCCGCTCTGGATCGATATCACCGCGTTGACGGTCATCGGGTTCCTGATTTACGGTCCGATCATGGTGATCGGGTTGCACGCGATGGATTTGGTTACGAAGAAGGCTGCCGGGACCGCGGCCGGTTTCACGGGCTTCTTCGGGTATGTGTTCGGTTCGGCGCCGGCCGGCGCGGGTGTCGGCTGGATTGCGGATCGTTACGGTTGGAACGGTGTGTTTGTGACCATGGCGGTCTGCTGTGTGCTGACCATTGCGTTCAGCGCGCTGACATTGCCGCGCCGGAGGATTGCTGTATGAACCCAGTCTGGATTGCTGCGCTGTCGTTTGTGATATTGCCGTGGCAGGATGCGGCTCCGGCTCCCATCGCCCCGCGTCCGGGTGCCGGGCGCCAGGCACGCCAAGGGGGTGCCCGCCGTATCGTGATCGCCCACCGGGGAGCGTCCGGTTACCTTCCCGAGCACACGCTGCCGGCCGCCGCCATGGCGTTCCAGATGGGGGCCGATTATATCGAGCCCGACTGTGTGCTCTCCAAGGACAATGTTCCGGTGGTGGTGCACGACATCCACATCGACACGATTTCCGATGTGGCGGTCAAGTTCCCGGATCGCAAGCGTGCGGACGGCCGGTATTACGCGCTGGATTTCACGGTGGCCGAGCTCAAGACATTGGCGGTTTCCGAGCGGTTCGACCCCAAGACCGGCCAGGCGGCGTACCCGAAGCGTTTCCCGATCGGGGTTCCGGGGTTCCAGATCCCCACCCTCGAGGAAGAAATCCGTCTGGTCCAGGGACTGAACAAAAGCAAGGGGCGCAACATCGGCATTTACCCGGAGGTCAAGAACCCGCATTGGCACCGCGGGGAGGGGCGCGACGTTTCCAAGGCGGTCATCGATGTCCTGCACAAGCACGGCTACAAGACCAAGCAGGACAACTGCTACCTGCAGTGCTTCGACTGGGACGAGACCCAGAAGATCCGCAAGGACTTGGGCTGGAGGGGACGGTTGGTGCAGTTGACGACAGTCAACGAGGACATGGAGAGCCCGACCGACTACGAGAAGTTGCTGACGAACGAAGGTCTCGATGCGGTGGCGAAGGTGTGCGATGGCATCGGGCCGTGGATTGCGCAGATCGTGGAGGGGCGTGTGGACGGCAAGCTCAAGTTCAACGACTTGGTTGAGCGTGCCCATGCGCGCAAGCTGGTGGTGCATCCGTACACGTTCCGTGCGGACGCGGTGCAGCCGTGGGCGAAGGACTTCGACGATTTGGTGACCATTGCGTTCGAGGAGTTGAAGGTGGACGGCATCTTCTCGGACCATCCCGACAAGGCGTTGGCGGTGGTGCGCAAACTGCGGGCGGCGCGTCCGGCGCGTGGCAACGCCCCTGGCAATGTGCCGGTCGTGAAGCCGGCGAATGCTCCGCCTCCGCCGAGCCGCTGATCGGGCAGACTGATTCGGATTGCAACGCCGGGGTGGCCGAGAGAGGCCCCCTGGCGTTTTGTTTGGGCCTTTGTTTGCTGTTTCTCGGACTGCGTCCGGAATGCGAATCACGCTTTCGGCACGGTGCGCCTTCCCTCCGGTTCCACGGTGCGCTCCACGATCCTGCTGTTTCTTCCCCTTCTCTCGGTGCCAAGCCTACTCGGACTTCTGCTTCTTCCTCTCGCTCCTCGCTTCTCTCCCCTCTCTTCTCCCCTGTCAATATCACGCTTTGTCATGCAATCGGATGATTCTTCATGGTAGGGTTTGGGTATGCGATTGACCTTTTTCCGTTGGGGAGTGGTGCTGGCGGGTCTGATCCTTCTTTCAGGAGTCGCCCGTGCGCAGGTTTTTTCCGGGCGTGTGGTCGGAGTATCCGACGGCGACACGATCACGGTGCTTGCGTCTGGGAATCGCCAGGTGAAAGTGCGTCTCGACGGCATCGACGCTCCGGAGTCGCGTCAGGATTATGGCCAGCGTGCCAAGCAGTTGGCTTCCGATCTGGTTTTCGGCAAGCAGGTGACAGTCACCACCAAGGAGCGGGATCGTTACGGTCGGACCGTAGGGTCCGTGACGGTCGGTGGCGTGGATGTCAACCTCGCGATGGTGTCGGCGGGGATGGCGTGGTGGTATCGGCAGTACGCCCCGGGCAATGCCGCTCTGGAGCGGGCCGAATCGTCCGCGCGTGCCGCCCGCCGTGGCCTGTGGGCGTCGTCGTCGCCGGTTCCCCCGTGGGAATTCCGCCGCGGGGGGCGTGGCTCCGGTTCTGGAGTGTTGTTCCCGGGTGGTTCGGCGAAGGGGCGTTCGGGTGGGGGCGACGTTCCCGGTGCGGCAACTCCGGCGCCGTCCGCGGCTTCGCTGTACCGCACCACATCCGGGAAGAAGTACCACCGGGACGGTTGCTCGGGGTTGCGACGTTCGCGGATTCCAGTGAGCTTGTCCGAGGCGGTTTCGCTTGGTTTGGGCCCTTGCGGCCTTTGCCGCCCCTGAAGCGCTCGGCGTAGAATGGCGTCGTGCCGGTGCCTGCGTGTGTGGGCGGTGGCGGGAGGCATTGCGATGGATCGACGACGTTTCTTGGTTTCGGGACTTTCCTTGGCGGGTGCGACTGCGATGGGTGCGGAGCCTGAGGCGGCCGAGGCCGCTGCCCGCAAGTTCCCGATCTCGCTCGCCCAGTGGTCGCTGCACAAGGCGTTCTTCGGCAAGCAACTCGACCCCCTCGACTTCGCCAAGGTGGCCCGGACCGAATACGGAGTCGACGGTCTGGAGTATGTCAACCAGTTTTTCAAGGACAAGGCGACCGACAAAAACTTCCTTGCGGAGCTGAAGAAGCGGGCGTCGGATCACGGGCTCAAGAATGTCCTGATCATGATCGACGGCGAGGGGCAGCTCGGGCATCCCGAGGAGTCCAAGCGCATCGAGGCTGTCAACAACCATCACAAGTGGGTGGACGCCGCCAAGTACTTGGGATGCCATTCGATCCGCGTGAATGCGTACAGCACCGGCACCTGGGACGAGCAGCGGGACCGTGCGGCCGACGGCTTGGCGCGGCTGACCGAATACGGCAACAAGCAACGCATCAACATCATCGTGGAGAACCACGGCGGACTTTCCAGCAATGGGAAATGGCTTTCCGAGGTGATGCGCAAGGTGGGACAGAAGCGCTGCGGCACCCTCCCCGACTTCGGCAACTTCCGGGTGGCACCCAACGAGGAATACGACCGTTACCAAGGGGTGGCCGAGATGATGCCCTTCGCCAAGGGGGTCAGTGCGAAGACCAACGATTTCAACGAGCAGGGCGACGAAATCCACACCGACTATGTCCGGATGATGAAGATTGTGAAGGACGCCGGTTACAACGGGTTCGTGGGGATCGAGTACGAGGGATCGAAACTCTCGGAGCCGGAAGGCATCAAGGCGACCAAACGTCTTCTGGAGCGCATCCGCGAGACTTGGTGAATTGCGGACGTCCGCTGTTGACGTCACTGTGCGTTGCGACGACCGGGGCAACCCGGTCGTCGTTTTTTGTTCCGCGGTGGAAACGTGCGGTCGGAGAACGATTCGCTGGATCGAGCCGTCACGGCAGTGAAGAAGCAAGGAATGCGCCTGTTCCGGATACCCCCCTCCGCCGGACGGGGTTGCGCCGGTCCATTGATGTTGCGGTTGGATGTCGATCTCCGGTGCATTTATGTGTTCCGGGCGATTCGGACGTGCGGTGGTCGGTGATTTGAAGGAACGGGCAGTGAATCGGGTCTGATTGCTTCGACCGCGGGACTTTCTTGTCGGTGGATTTCCGGAATCGGAAGCGACCGTGCAGTTGGGAAGCGTAGGGTTGGTTTCTCCGAGGGATTGTCCGCCCCGGCCAAGGACGGCGGGGTCGAGCTCTCGATGGTCGCCCTGGACGTCACGGAGGACCGCCGCATCCCGCTCAGCGCCGAACCGCTCGACATCAAACCCGGGGACGAGGTGATGGTGACGAACCTGTCGACCGACGACGGCGCTCCGAAGTGGGACCGGTTCGTCGTCCGGGGCGACGGCCGTTTCCGGCTCCACGTGGCGGCCGACGGGCCGAAGTACGCAGACGACGCCCCCGTCCTGTCGACTCCGGTGCGGGTCGGGCGCTGCGACGACGCGGCCGTGGTGGAGGCCGACGCGGCTCAGGCCCACCTGCTGCGCAAGGCCGACTACCTCGTCTTCAAGGTGTTCCGGGCGGGCAAGGAGGTGCTGTCGATCGACCGGCTGCCAATCAACATCATCTTCCAA
>CAZYBA010000078.1:9931-10507 GCA_964646105.1 uncultured Armatimonadia bacterium | reverse complement strand
CACCCGAAGTCGGTGGCGGTTGTTGGCGGGGACGCTCGCCATGTGGAGATTGCCGCGGCGTCGATCGTCGCCAAGGTGACTCGCGACCGTTTGATGATCGAGTACCACAATCACTGGCCCGTGTATGGATTTCGGAACAACAAGGGCTATTTGTCCGAAATCCACCGGGCCGCCTTGGCACAACACGGACCTTGCCCGATCCATCGCCGGTCATTCGCACCCGTCAGCCAGATGCGTCTCGAACACCTTTGAGCATCCGATTCAACGATTGAGTTCGGCGACGATGTGACGGATTTCGGGGGCGATCAGACGTTCCCACGCAAGATGAACCGCCTTCGGGGAACCCGGCAGACAAAAGACCACGGTCTTCCCGATGATTCCGGCATCGGCGCGGGACAACATTGCCGCGGCGCCCACCTGCTCCCATGAGAGCAACCGAAATAGTTCTCCGAATCCGGGAAGATGTCTGTCGAATGCGAGCGCGACGGTGTCCACCGTCGTATCCCGCGACGCGACCCCGGTGCCTCCGTTGAAGACCACCACCCGTGCGCCCTGTTCAAGGGACACCTGCAAGGC
>CAZYBA010000078.1:8267-9921 GCA_964646105.1 uncultured Armatimonadia bacterium | reverse complement strand
CCGTACCAAATCCGGCTCGTCGCGCACACGATGCTCGGAGACCACCGTACCGCCCGTATTCACGACAGCCTCACGGAGCCACGCCATGTTTAGATCGCTTCGCGCATCCCGTGAATCGGTGACCGAAACAATCGAGAAGGGAAGATCGGCGAGCAGCGTTCCCGCCTGCCGATGCGCCTCCGCGCTCATTTCCGAAAGATCGCGATGTGCTGACGGGGAAGAATCCCGATGTTTTCCACGAAAGTAACGGGGAAAATGCCCATTTCCTTGCGGATCTGTGCCAGCGACATCTTGTGGGATTCCTTGATCGGGACCCTGGGGTCTTCCTTGCGGTACTCCACCAGAACCAATCTTCCCCCGGGGCGCAGGGCGCGAACCATGGCATTGGTCATTTCCCAGGGATGGTCGAATTCGTGATAGACGTCCACCAACAGAATCAAGTCGACAGATTCGGCCTCGAGTTTGGGGTCGTCGATGCGCCCCAGAACAGGGACGACATTGCGTATCCGGAAGGCGTCGGCCTTGCTGCGGATGATGTCGAGCATTTCCGGTTGGATGTCAACCGCCATCACCTTGCCCTTGGGACCGACCATGCGGGACATTTTGAAACTGAAGTACCCGCTGCCGGCGCCAATGTCCGCGACCACCATGCCGGGTCGCAATTTGAGGGCCTTGACCAGTAGATTGGGCGCCTCTTCTTCCTCCCGCTCGGGTCGGTCCAGCCAGTCGGCTCCCTCATGCCCCATCACATAGGCAATTTCACGCCCCATGTAAAAGATTCCGGTTCCTTCCGGGTCGTGAATCGGACGTCGTTCGTACGGGGGGCGGGCAGCGGCAGGCTTGTCTTGGAATCGCATGGTGCGATTGTACCCAAGGCGCGCAGGGATGGCTGGCCATCGGGCCGAATAGCGTCACCATACCCGTCTCCAACTGGCGGCGGGGCAGGAGGTACAAAATGGTTCCGGTGGCGGTGGTCGGATACGGCGGTGCGTTCAATATGGGACGCCACCATTTGCGCGAGATGCGGGCGGCCGGCATGGTGCCCACGGCGGTTTGCGACCTCGACAAGGAGCGTTTGAAAGTCGCGCGGCAAGAGAACCCGGGTATTCGTACCTTTGTTCGACTGTCGGACATGCTGCGCAAGACCGATGTCCAATTGGTCACGGTGATCACACCCCACAACACGCATGCCCCGTTGGCCTTGCAGTGCCTGAAAGCCGGGCGCAACGTCGTGATTGAAAAGCCGATCACGATCACCACGGCGGAGTGCGACCGCCTCATTGCCGAATCCGAGAGGCAAGGGGTTCTCCTGTCGACGTATCACAACCGCCATTGGGACGGACACCTCTTGGAGGCGCTCGACCATATCCGGGCCGGCGAAATCGGTGACGTCTACAAGATCGAATGCCATATGGGTGGATTTGCCCAGCCTGGAAATTGGTGGCGTTCCAACCGGACGGTCAGCGGGGGCATTCTTTATGACTGGGGAGTCCACCTGCTGGAGTACTCTCTGCAGATTCTGCATCCTGCGGAACTCACGGAAGTCTCGGGGTGGTCCCGCGAAGGCCATTGGGCCGGAAGCCTGCCGTGTCCGTCCGAAGCCAACGAGGACGAAGCCCAGGCAGTGGTCCGCTTCGCCTCAGGCCAGCGCATC
>CAZYBA010000078.1:5504-8257 GCA_964646105.1 uncultured Armatimonadia bacterium | reverse complement strand
GAAGCCCAGTTGACGGCACGTTTCGCCGATGGACGTTGGTTGTCGCTGAATGTCTCCAGCCTCGACCACCATGCCAAGGGAGACCGGGGAGTCCTCGAAATCTCGGGGACCGCCGGAACCTACATCATGCACTTCGACCGCTGGATCCTACGCAAGCATGTCGACGGTGAATTGGTGATTCGCGAAGGAAAGAACCGACCGGGCGAGACCCACCGGTTTTACGAAAACATCGCCGCAACCTTGGCTGGAAACGCGGAACTGATCATCACCCCCCAGTGGGCCCGACGTCCGGTCCATATTCTCGATCTGGCAGTACGCAGCGCGAAAACGGGACGGGCGATCAAGTCGACCTACTCCTGACGCGATATTTCGTTCGGGAAATGCACCGGCCACCATCGTGTGGATTCGGTGAGCGTCAACTCTCCGAGACACCCCACCGTGGTTCACGGCGGGGTGTTTTTCGTCCTATCGGGGTGACCCGTTTGGGAGATTGTCTCAGAAAACCACGGAGCGGGCGCGAGCGTGGGATTCCGAGACGTCTACTAGGCCCCGGTCTGTCGTACGCGACCGCCGGTCACCGGCAAGTAGGCTCCGGTGACATAACCGGCCAAGTCCGAAAGAAAGAACGCGCATGCGTTCCCGATCTCATCCGCGCTGCCTTGCCGACGCAGGGGTGTCGACGACGCGTAATCGCGGGAACCGCCACTGTCGACATCCACTTTCTCATCCACCATCCAGCCGGGGGCAACCATGTTGACCGTGATGTTTTCGGGACCGAGTTCGGCGGACAGCGCCCGACTCATTCCCACCATGGCTCCTTTGCCCGCCAGGTACATGCTCCAGTCCGCGGGGGCGCTGTTCCACAACTCCGTCACAATGTTCACCACACGTCCCCCGCCCTGCCGCACGAAGACGGGCCGTAACGCCAGCACGGTATTGTAGACGGCCTTGGCATTGACATCGATCATCGCTTGGTAGCCTTCCCACCCCAAGGAACCGAACGCGCCATGCTGGGCGCCGGCGATCGCGTTGTTGACAATCCCGTCGACACGCCCGAAACGTTCGCCGACTTGATCGACCATCCTCTGGACGGCAACGGTATCGGTGATGTCGCCGCAGAATGTATCCGCCAGCCCGCCCGAGGAACGAATCTCTTGCGCAACCGCGCTCGCAAGTGTGGCACTTTCGCGGTAATTGACGGCAACGGTCGCACCATGTGCGGCCAACACGCGGCAAACTGCCGCCCCGATTCCGCGTGCTCCTCCCGTCACCAAAACCACACGCCCGTTCAACATACGTGGGAATCCTCCCCGCGCAACGCCCGGACGATGTTCGAGGTGGCCTTGCTGCGATTGAGTGTGTAGAAGTGCAATCCAGCAATGCCCTCGGCGATCAGTTGCCGGCACTGTGCAAGGGCGTGTTCATGCCCGATCCGCGCGACTGCGCCCGGATCATCCTCGACCGCCTCGAGACGCATCAGCAACGCATGCGGAATCTTGGCACCGCAGAGAGTGACAAATCGCTTGATCTGGGCGACATTGGTGATCGGCATGATTCCAGCCACCACGGGAGCCCGGATTCCCATACGATGCGCTTGGTCGCGCCAACGCAGGAAATCATCGTTGTCGAAAAACAACTGGGTGATGACAAACGATCCGCCGAAGTCCAGTTTTCGTCGCAGATGTTCCAGATCACGGGTCAAGTTGAGGCATTGCGGATGCCCCTCGGGATACCCGGCGACCCCGATGCAGAACGGATGCCGTTCGCGGACGAAGCGGACCAGATCCGACGCATACCCGAAATCGGAACGTTCCGGACGGGTCCCCGGCTCGAGATCGCCTCGCAATGCAAGGACATTTCGGATGCCGCGGCTCCATAGTTCATCGAGGTGGACCCCCATCTCGCCCCGGTCGTGATGAACACAGGTCAGATGGCTCATGGCCCGCAATCCGATTTCCGACTGCATGCGCGCGGTCAAGTCAACCGTGGCACCGGTCCCCCCGCCCGTCCTGGTTATCGAAACAAAATCGGGGTCCAACGATTTCAGGGTTGACAGGGACTTCCAGAGTGACGCCTCTCCCTCGCTGTTGCGCGGGGGGAAAAACTCGAAACTCGTCGTGAAGCGTCGTTCGGAGAAGAGGGTTGAAATGTGCATGCGGACGCGAGATTTTACCATTGTGAGAAGTCTCGGGTGGAGGCAGGCGCGATATAATCGGCGGATGCCTGCCTTGGTTGTCGTGCCGACATACAATGAGCTCGCGAATCTCAAACCTTTGCTGGACGGTGTCAAGAAGTCGGTCCCCGACGCCCATGTCTTGATCGTCGACGATGGATCTCCGGATGGTACTGGCCGTCTGGCGGACGAGATGAGCGCTAGGGACCCTTCTGTTTCGGTCCTGCACAGGCACACCAAAGATGGATTGGGACGGGCTTATGTGGCCGGATTTGAATGGGCGATGGCCCGCGGCTACGATCCGGTGGTCCAGATGGATGCGGATCTGTCGCACGACCCGGCGGACCTGCCACGCCTGATCGAAGCCTCCCATTCGAACGACCTCGTACTCGGCTCCCGTTACGTTCCCGGGGGCGGGACCCGGAACTGGGGGGTCGGGCGTCGCGTTCTCTCCCGCGGGGGCAGCCTCTATGCCCGCACCCTGCTCGGACTTTCAATCCAAGACCTCACCGGTGGCTACAAGTGCTGGCGCCTCGACGCATTGCGCGCGGTCGACCCGACCACGGTGGTCTCCAACGGG
>CAZYBA010000078.1:0-5494 GCA_964646105.1 uncultured Armatimonadia bacterium | reverse complement strand
CTGGCGCGCGCTGCGGCGTGGATTGCGCGTCGGCGAGATTCCGATATTGTTCTCGGACCGGGTCGACGGTGTCTCCAAGATGAGCCGGCGCATTGTCCGAGAGGCAATGGGAATGGTCTGGCGTCTGCGGGCTAGTCGCTGGCCCGATTGAATCGACGCGCCCCATCGCCCATCGGACATTAGCCGGACTTGGTCAATCGCCGGACAACCGCACGGATGCTCCCGCCCAAACACACCAGTCATTGGTGACATCGCCTCGTCCGTCCACGCACAGCGCCAATTCAATGCGCTTGCCGCGCCAGCGCGACAGGTCGATGGAGACCGGAGCAAACGCCTGCGCCGTTTGGATCTTGCTCCAGATCACCTGATCGTCGATTCGGATCGAGAATTCCGCACCATTGCGCGAGGCTGCCAAGAAACCGGTGTGGCACTTCAGCACGCAACGCTGTCCCGACGGGAGTGCCAGATCGTAGCGAGCGATCGCGACTCCCGTGCCAGGCGGATGCTGGAAAACGCCATCGATGTCGCGTCCATCGACCACCACCCCCACCACGCGCCAATCTGCGCAATCCGACCGCCGTGCCTGGGCGTAGGATCGCACCAGATCGTGCACCACCCCGGATTCGGGCGGGGGTATCGGAGTCTTTTCCAGAACCCTCCGGACAGGATTCAATTCGCTCCAGTTTCGAATCCCGACAAGCGGAAGAGCGAACCGGAAAGCCGCCTCCCACTGTGCGGTGCCCGCCGCCTTGAAGACATCCCAAGAGGGGAACTTTCGCCCCGGTGCCGACGGATCCGGGGACTTCGGGTCCCAGGCCCAAAGTCCGAGCCGCAAGCCTCCTTCGTTCCGGTGGGAAACATGCCGGTGCAACATGAAGGCATCGATGCCGGGAATCTTGTCCACACGAACCGTGGCGGCAGCCAATGCCGCAGCCTGGAGTGTTTCTCCCTCTGCACTGTCGGCGGCATGAAATCCTTGCTCGGAAAGGATGACTCGCCGCGCCTTGCCGTTGACCCGATTCTCGGGCTTGTCGAGCCAAGCCGGAAGCACTTCGAGGTTCTTGAACGTTATCTTGGGCGCATCGAACGCCGCCGGCGCGTGGCGGTCACGCCAGAATCGAGGCTCGAACAGGTTTTCCGGATACGGATGGAATGCGACATGCCATTCGAAGTCGCCTTCCTCCCGGGAAATCCGGGTCAAGGTCTCGAGCACGGTTCGGCCGGGAATCTCCTTGCGCGCGTCACCCTTCATCGTGGCCGTCCAGTGGTGGTCCATCGAAACATAGGTCCGCAAGTCCGGGTGGTGGCGGCGCAACGCCAACCAGGTGGTCCTCAGCGCCACGGCGTATTCGGCGAGGAATTCCCCAGCGTCAACCAAGCCCCGGTTGTACCACTCCCAATGCTGCTGAATTTCATTGCCGACGATATAGCCCGCTATCCAGCCGTGGCGACGATCCGGACGGGAATAACGGCTTGCAAAAGTCTCGAGCACGGCGCGGTAGGCCCGATACGACCGGCGGTCGTGGAGGGCAAAGGCTCCCAAGCGGTTGGGGGCTCCGTCGATATCGGTTCCTGGGTGTACAAACGGATCCCGGGGATCCGGTCTTCGCGGCAACGGGTTGTTGAGAACCACCACCACCTGAACACCGGCATCGGTTAGTCGTTTGACAGTTCGGTCCAAGGATTCAAAGTAGGAAGAACGGATTCCGATTCTCTCTCCGTCGACTTCGACCCATTGCATTGGCGACGGAGTTTCGAAATCCAACGCATCGCGAAGGTTGACATTGGTGTTCACCCATCGGGTGCCCAGTGCCACCACATCGTCGAGGTCAACCGGACAGGTTATCCCCTTGCGCGAATTCGGAACCGGGATGCGAACAATCTCCGAGGGGTCCGGTTCGACAACCGAAACCCATTGCGGATTGGTGGGCCTCCCGGACGTTCCCCGCAAGACAAAGCGACCGTAGAGCCTGTCGCGATCTTGATCGCGCCGTGGGATCTTGAACCCGTCGCCGGTGCGAACCCAAGTCTCGCGTGGAACCAACGTCCCCTTTCCCGTCTCCCACGGCTCTGTCCACCAGAGCTCTCCCTGAAATTCCTTACGTCCCGAGAAGTGGAGGAAATCACGATCGGCGCGGATCAGGTAAGGAAAGTTCGCGTTCATGGGACTCTCAGGGGGTTCGCGGCAAGGCGGTCAAGACAAGCGGACCGTCGTCGGTGATTGCAACCGTGTGTTCGAAGTGTGCGCCGAGGGTGTTGTCCGAAGAAACGATGGTCCAGGGATCGTGTCCTGCATGCTCCACATCGCCGGTGCCGAATGTCACCATCGGTTCAATGCAAAATGTCATGCCGGGAACCAGTGCGACTCCGGTTCCGGGACGTCCGTAGCAGGGAACATCGAGACCTTCCTCATGCGGGGTCCGCCCGATTCCATGCCCCACTAGGTCGCGCACCACTCCGAGGCCGTTGCGCTCGATGTGTTGCTGCATTGCGGCGCTGACATCCCCCATCCGCCCGCCCGCCACCGCCTTGCGAATGGAGTTGTAGAGGGAATCCCGAGTGACCGCGAGGATCTTGCTGGCGCGTACGGATCCGTTTCCCCCGACGATCGCGGTGATTGCCGAATCCGCGCACCAGCCGTCCTTGACAGCGGCCAGATCGAGTTTGACCAGATCACCATCCTTGAGCGCGCGGGTCGCCGAGGGCACCCCATGGAGCACTTCGTTCCCGATCGAGATGCACGTGTTGTGAAGGTAATGAACGTCGGCAAATGGAGGCTTGTAGTTGCGCAGAGCCGACACGGCGCCGAGGCTTACCAAGGTTTCGCCGGCGATTTCATCGAGTTCGAGGGTGGTGATGCCCGGGCGCAGCGCTTCCTTCATCGCCTTGAGAGCGAGTGCGACCGCGATGCCGGTCTCACGCATGGCTTCGATCTCTGCGCCGGTCTTGAGGGTAAAGGAAACTGGTCGTGGTCGTTTCATGGGGAATTGAGTGAGAGAAAAGCCCCGGGACCGCACTGAGCGGCCCCGGGGCTTGGAGGTTGGTTCAAACAGTGGCAGTGCGGACTGTCTCTACCAAGGTTTCCGGGTCGAGTGTCGGGGCGAGGGGAACCGCCCCCATCGCTGTACGGGCGATCGGTGCGTCCGGAATCTCGTACTCGAGATTCTCGATATGTTCACGGTCCGCCGGATCACTGGGATCGAGCGGTTGCACAA
Source organism: uncultured Armatimonadia bacterium (assembly GCA_964646105.1). Taxonomy (GTDB): domain Bacteria; phylum Armatimonadota; class Armatimonadia; order Armatimonadales; family Armatimonadaceae; genus CAIRTT01. The sequence continues at coordinate 2,279 of CAZYBA010000078.1, read as the reverse complement.
ATCGTTCGAACCGATAGCAACGGTGTGCGGCGGCGAGCAGGGCTTGGGTCCGCGCGTCGTCCCGCTCCCCCAGCACATGAACCAGAACCGGGGTCAGCACCGCACGTTCGGTCGCCAGCGCGACCGACGCTCCGAGGAACCCCAATTGCGGGGTGGCGGGCTGCAGGGCCTGGAGGATCCGTTGGGCAAGTTGGGCGTGTTCGGTTTCGCCGGTGGCGAGGAAGCACCGGAACAGCGCGTCCGCCATCTGCATGTTGTCGTTGACGTCCTTGCTGCCGATCTTGAGATTTCCGATCGAATTCGGACTGACCGGATGGTCGAAGAGTCCCCCACCCTGCGGGTCTTCCAAGTGACCGCGCACCCAGATGGCAATTTCTTCCGCACGATCCAGGTAGTGGGTGCCGCACCCGCCCTCGTACAGGTCGAGGCAGGCCGCGCACACGTCGGCCGCATCCGCAAGCAATCCGGCCGCAGAGATCACCCCGTCGACGCGCGAGTGGTGTGTGACGACGCCGGACTCGACGAGGTTGGCGAGCAAGTAGTCGACGGTGGACTGCGCTTTGTCGCGCAGGGTGGTGTCGCCGGTCGCCTGCCATCCGGCGAAGAACGCCCGTGCGGCCGTAGCGTTGGCACCGGCATACACGACGGTATCGACCGTCGGCGGGTTCCATTCCTGGCGCTCGTCGACCGGTTGGGCGTAGTACTCCGCATCCGCAAACTGCGATCCGCCGTACGCGCCGGAATCGTCGAGGCGAAGGTGGGAATCGAGGTAAGCCAGCGTGGCTTCCGCAGCCTTTCGCCAGCGTTCCCCACCCAGCAACTGGCTTGCGCGGAAGAAGAGGCGCGCGATGGCGCCGTTGTCCTCGAGGAGTTTCTCCACCTGAGGGTTGCGCCAGTCAGGAGTCTGGGCATATCGGAAGAATCCCCCGTCAACCGGGTCGCGCATGTCCCCGTCGGCAATTCCGGCGAGGGTCCGTTCCAGCATGAGTTTGAGGTCCGCGTCCGGTTCGCCGGCCTGCACGGTCCGCGCGTACTGTTCCATGACCAGTTCGACGGTGTCGCAGTGAGGGAATTTCTGCCCGCCGTGTCCGAACCCTCCGAAGGCGAAATCGAATTCGAACTTGGCAGCAGTCAGAACGTTCGCGGCAATCATCGGCTGGAGCGGGGCGTTTCGGTCCAACGGAGGCGGCGTGTTCTGCTGTCGGATCTGCTGCCGCAGATTGGTCACATGCTGATTCAGGCCATTCTTGTCGTTGTGGAAAGAATTGAGGATCTGGGGGAGCAGTTGCGCCATATGCTCGGCCGGCAGGCTGGTCCCGCCCCAAAGAACATCGCCCTCGCCGGTCAATACGCACGTCGTGGGCCAGCCGCCTTGCGTGTACCGGGCGTTGATGTCGGGACGTTTGTCGGAGTCAACCCGCACGGCGATGAAGTTGTCGTTGACAAAACCCGCGATGGCGTCGTTCGCGTAGGTCTGTTCGTCCATGGTGCGGCAGAACTGGCACCACGGGGCCACGATCGACAGAAGAACCGGCTTGTCTTCGGCGCGGGCGGCGGCAAACGCGCTATCGTCCCACGGACGCCATGCGATCTCGCTCATGATGGTATTTTCACCACTCTTTTCAATGCAGAAATTGAGGTTTCACACACCCGCGGAGGGGGCGCGTTGAATCGGGGCAGTATACCGGCGCGCCGGTTGCCGGGCAAACGTCCCGGGTCCGCGGTGGTATACTCACGCGTCGCACGCAGCCACACGGTTGCCGGTCGCGAACCCGATGCCATGTCCCTTTTGAGCCTCGACTATGTAACGAAGCGCTTCGGTGGGCTGACTGGCGGGCTTGATCGGCCCCAACGGCGCCGGCAAAACCACCGTGTTCAATCTTCTGACGGGGGTGTATGCGCCCACTTCCGGGGAAATCCGGCTCGCGGGCAACCCGATCGGGGGACGCAAGCCGTTCGAGATCGCCCGCATGGGCATGTGTCGAACGTTCCAGAACATCCGGCTCTTCGCCGATCTCAGCGTTCTCGACAATGTCCGCACGGCAGTTTCCGCCCACTCGAAGACGGGTCTGGCGCCGGCGATAGCCCGCACCGGGGCGTGGTACCGCAGCGAAGAAACTTCGACACGGTTTTCCCGGGAACTGCTGGACCTGCTGGACTTGTCCGACCTCGAGTCGGAGACCGCCCGCAACCTGCCTTACGGGAAACAGCGTCGTCTCGAGATCGCGCGTGCGATGTGCACGAAGCCGCTGTTGCTCTGCCTTGACGAGCCAGCCGCC
>CAZYBA010000077.1:7147-10575 GCA_964646105.1 uncultured Armatimonadia bacterium | reverse complement strand
ACGACATGAGCGCAGCCAGTTGGTCGTGCCCGATCCGTTGACGAAGTTTCCAGGCGGCGTCCCCGGCGAGCTTCGCGCCGTAGAAACGCTCGAGCGAATCCAGCATGCACTTGCCGGTGGGGACCAGCATGTTGCCGCTCTTCGCCAGTTGCCCCAGCGCCGGGATTGCGGTCAATTGCGGCCCCGTGAACTTGACATTCATTGGATTGAGTGCCGCAGCCTGCGTGTAGCCGGCCTGGGGCGGATCGAGCGCGTACTGATGCAACCAGAACGACATCATCAACGCCCACGCCCCGCTCGCCACCAGCCCTACCCCGGCAAAACCGCCGACACCCGTCGCGATGGCAATCCCGCCGATGCAGATCAACACCGAACCACCCGCCAACAACTTGTTCGACATGTCGAGTGCCCAGATCTTGGTCTGCAGAAGGATGTCCTCCTCGCTGCCGATCATGCCGGAATCGCCCGGGGACGACCCGATCACGATCACCTCGATGTCGGCTTCCTGCGCGGCTGCCGGCAATGCCCCGAACGGCAACGCCAACGAGCCCACACCGAGACCGACCCCGGCCAACAGCGCGCGACGGCTGGCCAGAATGCCACCCGATGTCGCGATTTCCTTGCTTGTTTCCATCCGTTGTCTCCCTTACAAACAGGCGAATGCCCCCGTCGTACGGTTCATCCTAACAAAACCGACTATATTCGGCGAGATATTTGTCTCCGCAAAATTGCCGGTTTATGCAAAAATGGGCGGGGGGCAACCGATTTGTGAGGATTTCCCCGCAATCCCGCGGCGAACTCGACCGTTTGCCGATTCAGGAACCAAAGTCCACCGTCGCCGTGAACACCTGCTCGCCCTGGCGCGCCGCCTGCGTATGCCAAGTCCCGTCGGGAGCCACCAACCCGCTCGGCGACGAGGTCGGCAGGTGGAACGGATCGGCGTTGTCGACGGTCGCCACCCACAACTGGTCCGCACGCGCCCGCAGCAACAGGTTCGACTCGTGGAACGCGGGGTGGATCGGGGAAAGCGGACTGTCGTCACGGCCGCCGTTCACGGCATGGAAAATGATCCGCGCCCCCATGGTCGCCAACTGATGGGTCAGATGCGGATCCGGCATCGGGGTACACCCCGGATTCGCCCAGTAATCGTTGCAGATCAACCCGCCGATACACAGTCCGTGGAAATCGAATGTCCGCAGCGGCGCCTCTGCGTAGTCGTTGATCTCGCCCACCGACGGCTCGGTCATGGTGCCGCAACGCAGTGTCTTGGCGTGGAACCCCAGAAACTCACCCGTCTTGTCGTAAAACCGGATCTGGTTGTAGCAAAAGCCGTCGTCCTCGATCCGGCAGGTCCCCAGCGCCAATCCAAGGCCCAGCGAACGTGCGCGGGATGTCAGTTCGTCGAGGGCCGCCTCCGCTTGCTCGCGGTCGAAACGCGCGGTGTAGCCACTCACCGAGCCCTCGGGAGTCAACAGAATGTCGGCACGCTGTGCCACCGCGACATCGATGGCACGATGGACCGCAGCCAAGTTGGCGGCAATGTCGCGGACAACCGGCAACTGTGCGCCGGCGATGGTCAGGGTCATGAGATTTCCTCGCTTGTGGTCGCGCGACGTAGAAGCGAACCGACGCCCCACCGATCAACACGCGACGCCCTTCATTGTAAAACAAACCCGGCTTCGCGCGGAATCCCCACCGCACCCGATACTGCGTGGTAGAAACCACCATGCAATTCACCAAACTGGGCAATACCGGCCTCGACATCTCGCGCATCTGTCTCGGCTGCATGGGGTTCGGAGACTCCAACCGCCCGCCCCACCAATGGGTGCTCAACGAATCCGACACACGTGCCGTTATCCGACACGCTCTCGACAAAGGCATCAACTTCTTCGACACCGCCAATGTCTACGCGGCCGGAACCAGCGAGGAATATGTGGGACGCGCCCTGGCCGACATGGCGAACCGCGACTCCGTGGTCATTGCCACCAAGGTGTTTTCCCGGATGCACGACGGCCCCAACGGCGCCGGACTCTCCCGCAAAGCCATCCTCGCCGAACTCGACAACAGCCTGCGCCGTCTCGGCACCGACTACATCGACCTCTACCAAACCCACCGCTGGGACCACCACACCCCGATCGAGGAAACCATGGCCGCCCTCGATACCGCAGTCCGCTCCGGCAAGGTCCGCTACATCGGAGCGTCCGCCATGTACGCCTGGCAGTTCCAGAAGGCGCTCTACACGTCCGAGCGCAACGGCTTCGCGCGGTTTGTTTCCATGCAGAACCACCTCAACCTCATCTACCGCGAGGAAGAGCGCGAGATGCTCCCGCTTTGCATCGACCAGAAAATCGGCCTGATCCCCTACAGCCCGCTGGCGGGCGGACGCCTCTCACGCGCCTGGAACCCCGACAGCTCCGACCGCGCCAAACTCGATTCCTTCGCCAAGACCAAGTACGACCACATGGCCGACGCCGACAAGCCCGTTTTGGACACCCAGGGAATGGTCGCCGAACAGCTCGGCGTTTCCCGAACGGAAGTGGCACTCGCCTGGCTGCTCGCCAAACAGCCGGTCGACGCACCCATTGTGGGCGCCACCCGCAACGACCATATCGACACCGCGGTGGCCGCACTCGATGTCCGGCTCTCCCCGGAGCAGATCGCCGACCTCGAACGGCATTATGTGCCCCACCCGGTGATCGGGGCGCTCTGACACAATCCCGGACCGCGTCATCCCGACTCCAAACGACCGTCCGCAGGCAACTCCAACTGCCCCTCGGGGAACCCGATTCCCCGAGGGACCAACCCTGGCCGGGGACGCGACAAATCAACGGCGACTGTGGTATCGAAAGCCATGGTCTCCCCAAGCCTGCGGCATGTCGCCGTACTCGCCCTTGTAACGTCCCTCGCCCCCGCGGTCTGCGCCCAATCCAGCCCTCGCGACTCCTACCGCAAAGTCGAGCACCAAATCCCGATGCGCGACGGCAGGACCCTCTACACCGCGCTCTACGTCCCCCGCGCCCCCAAGCCGGGAACCAAGCCCGCCATTCTCCTGGAGCGCACGCCCTACGGCGCCGGCCCTTACGGCCCCGACTCCTACCGCAACCTGCGCGGGGCCAAGTCGCTGCACGACGGCAGCTTCATCTTCGCGTTCCAGGATGTTCGCGGCAAAGGACAATCCCAAGGAACCTTCCGCAATGTCCGGCCCCAACTCCAAGCCGCATCCGCCCCCGGCGATGTCGACGAAAGCACCGACACGTTCGACACCGTGGCGTGGCTGAACAAGAATATTCCCGAATCGAACGGCAATGTCGGCCTGTGGGGGATTTCGTATCCCGGCTTCTACGCCGGGATCGGCGCCATCCGCACCCACCCCGCACTCAAGGCGGTCAGCCCGCAAGCCCCGGTCAGCGACTGGTTTGTCGGGGACG
>CAZYBA010000077.1:0-7137 GCA_964646105.1 uncultured Armatimonadia bacterium | reverse complement strand
CTTCGCCACCTTCGGGGAAACGTCCCCGAGCGGAGCCGGCTTCGGCTTCACATTGCCGGGCAACGACGACGCCTATGCCAATTTCCTGGCACTGGGCACCCTGCAGAGCATCACCCGGAAGTTCTTCACCAAGACCGACGGACTCTGGAAAGACTTTGTCGACCATCCGGACTACGACGATTTCTGGCAAGCGCGCGCCCTGCCCCCGCAGATGCGCCAGATCCGCTGCGCGGTCCTCACGGTAGGCGGTTGGTACGACGCCGAGGACTGCTGGGGAGCCCTCAACCTCTACAAGCACACCGAAAGACAAAATCCCGGCATTGTGAACGCCTTGGTGATGGGGCCGTGGACCCACGGGATGTGGGCCGGGCGCGACGGCTCGAAACTCGGGGACGCCCGCTTTGGCTCCGACACCAGCAAGACATTCCAAGAGGAAATCGAAGCTCCGTTCTTCCGGCGCCATTTGCTCGGCGAAGGCTCGAAAGCGACTCCCGAGGCGCGCATGTTCGAAACCGGCGGCAACCAATGGCGGACCTTCGCCAGCTGGCCGCCGAAGGAAGCCAAGGCCGTGCGCTGGCACCTAACCCCGGGAAAAACGGTCGCGTTCAGCCCCTCGGGTCCGTCCACCACCCTGCGTTACACCAGCGACCCCACCAATCCCGTGCCGTACGAACCCGGAAAAATCACCACCCGCTCGGTCACCTACCCGGTCGCCGACCAACGTTTCACCCAGAATCGCCCCGATGTTCTGACATTTGTTTCGGATGTTCTGGAAAACGACATCGTGGTGGCGGGACCGATCCGGGTGAATGTTCCGGTGACTGTTTCGACGTCGGATATCGACATTGTCGCGAAGTTGGTCGACATCCACCCGGAGTCCGCCCCCGGCGACGACAGCGGCGACTGGCGACTGGTCCGCGGCGAAGTGATGCGTGGTCGTTACCGCAACGGCCTGTCCAATCCGGTCCCGATGGCGCCGGGAAAGCGCGAGACGGTCGCGTTCGAGCTGCCCGATGTGCTGCACCGCTTCCAAAAGGGGCACCGCATCGCGAGCCAGATCCAGTCCACATGGTTCCCGCTGGTCGACCGCAACCCCCAGACATTTGTGAATGTCTACACGGCGTCGGAGAGCGATTTCAAACCCGCCGATGTCCAGATCCATGTGGGCGGCAGCGACGGCGCGACCGTTTCGGTGGGTGTGCTCGCCGACAAAGGACGTTGATTTTGGAACCCTCGACACGACGTTCCGGAGCGTTTGTTACGGAACGTTGACAACAATCCGGACAGCCGGGGCGCGACCACTCGGTCGCGTGCCTCGGATGGTCCAATGCTCCGACCGGAGCCCGGAAGCCGCCTGATACGGTTTCCGGGCTCCTTCTTTTAGGCCGTTGCCGAGCCGCGTTTTCGTGAAACGCCGATACGTCATGCGTCGATAGAACGGGGCAAATCCGGCTCGAGCGCACCGGTGAGAACCTCCACCGCCTCGTCCGGCGCATACACGATCCCGTTGAAACAGGCGTCACCGTATTCATCGATTTCCAAAACCACCGACCACCCGGTTTCGGGATCGAACGTCGGGACGGGGGTGCCGAAGCCCGAAGTCACAGAAATGAAGACGGTTCCATCAGGGCGGTACCAGCCGAAGACACCGCCGAAACCGCCGAAAAACACCCCGAGCACGTAGGGAGCGAACGGATACAGCGGGTGGTCCTCCTCGACCAACGTGATCGACTCGACAAATCCCCATTCAAACGGCGCGCCGTCCACCCCGATGGTCTCCGGACCTTGCCCTTCCTCCCAGTCCTCCCACTGCTCCATTTCCCAGCGCCGCCGTGCGAGCGCCTCCTCGAAATGAGCAGGACCGAGTCCGATCTCGAGCGGTTGAAAGTCTTCTTTGGGTTCCTGGTACAGGTCGCAGACCACCCTCCCGATATCCTCACGGACATTCGGGGGGCAACCCACCGGAACACGGATCAGCCTTGGAGCCGGTTGCGAGTCGGATTGAGGGGATGCTTGGGATTCTCTCGTCTCGTTCGCGGCAGGGGATTCGGAGCCGATCTCCGGGGATATCCCACCCGGGTTGGATGGCGGGTCGGGCAGCAGCAGGCGGTTGGCGGCGAGATGGACGGCCGTGATCGAGAACGGGGGACGGGCGGCGGGGCGGAAATCGGACTCGGCCGACGGTGCGGGCTGGGTTTCGCAGCAAGTGTCCGGGTTCGGAACGGACTCCGGCGCGGGTTGGTCGGGGAGGGGGTTGGGCAGACCGGTCGGCTGCGGATCGATGGGTTCGGACATGGGTTTCTCCTCCGCGGAACAGGCATCAGGAGAGACAGTCCGGAGCGGGCTTACCGGAACACCGGGCCGACTCCAAACGGGAGGCTGTTTCGCCCGAATGTTCGAGCGCACATCGCGGAAACTCCGCAAGGCACCGTGGGACTCCCACCCCGGTTGCCGGACTGCCTGCACAGACAGCCTCTCTTGATGCTGACCAAGACCGTATCACAATAGGTGAACATTGTCAAACATCTGTGTGCTTCCCTGCCCACCATTTTCGCGGGATCCGACCACGCTACACCCGAGCCGAACGGCTGCAACTCGCCGCGTGGCGCTCCCCGGCAAGATATCCACCGCCGCACGGCGAATCGATCCCCATGCATCCCCGATACCCTCGTCTCTTCGAACCGTTGACACTGCGCAATGTCGCGCTGCGCAACCGGATTGTGGTCAGCGGACACTTCGCCGGCTGGTGGGTCGACCACGGCCTGCCGTCCGACCGGTTTGTCCGTTATGTCGAGGAACGCGCCAAAGGCGGCGTGGGGCTTTTCGTGATCGGGGCCACCAGCCCCATGCCCGGCAGCGGGTGGATCACCAACACGTCCGATGCCATCGTCCCGCGCTACCAAGCCGTCGCAGACGCCGGACATCGGCACGGGATGAAAGTCTTCGCGCAGCTCTGCCACCCGGGATTCAAGCCCCTACCCGGCACCCCGATCATCGGATCCGCACCCCGCGCCGCCACCCCGTTTGTCCACGGCAACCCGCTGCCCCAACAACGTCACATACCGTCGATCGGCGAATTGGAAACACTCGCCCAGGCGTTCGGTGCCGCCGCCGGACGCGCCGTCCGGGGAGGCGTTGACGGCATCGAGCTACACGCCCACGAATCGTTCCTGCACGCCCAGTTCCTGACCCCGCTCTGGAACACGCGCACCGACCACTACGGAGGATCTCCCGAAAACCGCCTGCGCTTTGTCGTCGAAACACTCCAGGCCATGCGGGACTCCGCCGGGGATGTCCCGCTGGGCATCCGGGTCAAATGCCATGACGGCGAACAGGCCGGCCTCGACCACGACGGATTCCGCGACATCGTGTTGCGCCTGGAAGCCACCGGCCTGGTCGATTATGTCATCCTCACGGGCGGGGATGGACGTTACCACCACGGCCCCACCCCGCGCCCCGAGGCCGAATGGCTCCCCGACGTTTCCCGAATCAGGCAGTCCACCAAGCTCCCCGCCCTCTACGCCGGAAGGATTGTCACCGCGGAGCAGGCCGAGAACGCGATCACATCCGGCGCCGTGGACGCGGTCTGCATGACCAAGGCCCATATCTGCGACCCCCACCATGCCGCCAAGGCAGAATCCGGACGGGAAAACGAGATCCGGGTCTGCACCCGTTGCCTGCAATCCTGCCACGGCGCCATGGAGCGCATGACCTGTGTCTACAATCCGGTCACCAGCCGCGAAGCCGAACCCGGCTGGACCGACCTCATCCCGACCCAGCGCAAGCAACGGATCACGGTGGTGGGCGGAGGACCGGCCGGCTGCGAATTCGCACGGGTCGCCGCCGCCCGCGGACACGATGTCATGCTGCTGGAACGCGAATCCCAACTCGGTGGACAAGTGCGCATCGGGGCCCGCTCCCCGGGCCGCGAACCCTGGCTTCGGATCGCCGAGTACTACGAACGCAACTTGGGGAGTGTCGATGTCCGGACGGGTATCGACGCCAACCCGGTGCAAATTCTGGAAACCAAGCCCGATCTGGTCGTGGTGGCCACCGGCTCCACCCCCGTCCGCCACGAACTCCCGGGCGGGCCGCCCGTCTTCAACATTCCCGAAGCCCTCGACGGCCGCCTCGACACCGCCAAACGCGTTCTGGTCCACGACCGCGAAGGCAGCAACCGGGCCCTGGTGACTGTCGACCGACTCTCCAGCGCCGGGGTCGACGTGGTGTGGGCAACGGTCCTCCCCGAAATCCGCCACACCGGCGACTCCATGCTCCTCGACGAATTCCTGCACCGGTTTCGGGAACGCGGGGTCGTGTTCGCGCCGGGCGTCGAGATCGCCATCGGAAAGTCCGCGAACCAGATCGTCCTGCGCGACATCCACACCGCCGACGAGACCGTTCTCGACACCATCGATGCCGTGGTGATGGCCGGCGGACAACGTTCGGTCGCGGATCTGGCGATTCCCCTGCGCGCGGCCGGGGTCGCAGTTCGGGTGATCGGGGACGCCCACCTGCCCCAGACCGTCGAATCGGCCGTTTTCCAAGCCGCACGCCTGGCCCGCCTGACCTGAGCGTCCTTCCGGGACGAAGGCGCGCATTCCTCGGGTAGGAAATAGAACAACAGGCGCCGTTTAACGTTAAAAAACGATAACGGTTAACAGTTCATAGTTGGGTTTGACGCCCCCTGCCGCGTCCGGAATCGATATATATTCCCCGCCGGCGACACGGACAGAGCACTCAACGGGGCAGTCAGCCGGCAACCGGCGCAAGGGCCGACAACGGCTCAGCCACCGCATCCCGCGCCGACAAAAACGGCTCCGCACCTTCCAGCGGCCATTCGATCCCGATCGCCGGGTCATTCCACAAAATGGTGCGCTCGAACTCCGGGCAACGGTAATCGGTAACCTTGTACAGGAAATCCGCATACTCGCTGAGCACCACGAAACCGTGCGCAAATCCGGGCGGGACCCAAAGCATTCGGTGGTTGTCCTCCGACAAAACCGTCCCGTACCACCGACCGAACGTGGACGAGCCGGCGCGGATATCCACCACCACATCGTAAACCGACCCGCGGGTCACCCGGACCAGTTTGCCCTGCGCATGCTCCGACTGGTAGTGCAGCCCTCGCAGCACATGGCGCCCCGACCGGCTGTGGTTGTCCTGGACAAACTCGGGATCAAGGCCGGTCGCTTCCCGGAACGATGCCCGGTTCCAGGACTCGAGGAAAAACCCGCGCGAGTCGCCGAACACCTGCGGGATCAGCAGCAACACCCCTTCCAGCGGAGTCTGCTCAACGATCAGTCCCATCTCAGCGCCCCCCCTCGGGCAATTTCAGCAGATACTGACCGTACTGGCTCTTGGCCAGCGGGGTCGCCAACCGCAACAGCTGCTCGTTGTCGATCCAGCCGGAACGCCAGGCGATTTCCTCAGGGCTGGCGATCTTGAGCCCCTGTCGACGCTCCAAAGTCGCCACAAACTGCCCTGCGTCGAGCAAACTGTCGTGGGTGCCGGTATCGAGCCACGCGTAACCGCGCTTCATCTGCTGCACCAGCAACTGGCCGCGCTCCAGATAATGCTGGTTCACCGACGTGATTTCGAGTTCGCCGCGCGCGCTGGGACGTACTCCCTTGGCCACCTCCACGACATCCGACGGGTGGAAATACAGCCCGGTGACTGCAAACTGGCTGCGCGGACGGGCCGGCTTTTCCTCGATCGAGACCGCGGTTCCCGCGCTGTCGAACTCCACAACCCCGTACCGCTCGGGATCGGTCACATGGTAGGCGAACACGGTCGCACGGTCGGTCCGGGAGTCGGCGTCCCCGAGCATCGCCTGCAGGTCGTGGCCGTAGAGGCTGTTGTCGGCGAGCACCAGCGCCGACGGTGCCCCGTCCAGGAAATCCTCGCCGATCAGGAACGCCTGCGCGAGGCCGTCCGGGCTCGGCTGCACTGCGTACTGGATCGACATTCCCCACGCGGAGCCGTCGCCGAGCAGCTGCTCGAACCGCGGGGTGTCCTGCGGGGTGCTGATCACCAGAACATCGCGCAGGCCCGCCAGCATCAACACGGCCAGCGGGTAGTAGATCATCGGCTTGTCGTAGACCGGCAGCAGCTGCTTGCTGACCGCGATGGTTGCCGGATGCAACCGGGTGCCGGCACCGCCCGCGAGCACAATTCCCTTGCGTTTCATCGGTCCATTATCGTCCAAACGGCGGGCAGGGCGCGAACGCGCATTCGTCGACCAACCGCGCCACGCCGTCGCGCCAGTCGGGAAGGTGCACGCCGAACATTTGCCGCAGGCGGGTGGTGTCGAGACGCGAGTTCGACGGACGCCTGGCGGGGGTCGGGAACGACGACGACGGCACGGGGTCGATGGCTTCCACCTTCCACGCGACGTCGGGATGGTTTTCCTTGGCCCGGGAAACCGCAAACGATGCGACATCGAACCAGGTGGCGCACCCGGACGCGCACAAGTGGTAGGTGCCTTCCCTGGACGTTTCCTCGCACGTCGCCCGAATCGCCTCCGCGGTGATGTCGGCGATCAGGTCCGCGCCGGTCGGGGCTCCGAATTGGTCGTCCACCACCGTCAACCGTTCGCGCTCGGACGCCAGACGGAGCATGGTTTTGACGAAATTGGCGCCGTGGCGGGCATGTACCCAGCTGGTGCGCAGGATGAGGTGGCGGGCTCCGGAATCGCGGATGGCGTCCTCGCCGGCGAGTTTGGTGGCTCCGTAGGCATTGAGCGGCCCGGTGGGATCGGACTCGCGCCACGGGGCGTCGCCGCTGCCGTCAAAGACGTAATCGGTGGAGTAGTGCACGAGCAGCGCGCCGATTCGGCCGCATGCGGTGGCCATCGCCCCCGGCGCATCGGAGTTCACGGTCCGGGCGATTTCCGGCTCGGACTCGGCCTTGTCGACCGCCGTGTACGCCGCGGCGTTCACGACAATTTGCGGGCGGTGTCTGAGAATCGCGTCGCCCACCTGATCCGGCGAGCGCAAGTCTCCCGCACCGTCCGCCACGTTCCGGTCCAACGCAACCACCGGCCCCAGGATCGCCAAGGAGCGCCGCAGTTCCCAGCCCACATGACCGTTCGGGCCGAAGAGCAGAATATTCGGAGGGTTCATGGGGTTGGGGCGG
>CAZYBA010000076.1:0-10656 GCA_964646105.1 uncultured Armatimonadia bacterium | reverse complement strand
CGAACGCCTGCATGCCCCATTTCATGAATTGGTAGCGCTGCGTATTGCGTTCGAACTCGATTTCCATGTTGCGGCGCAAGGCGTCCTTGCTTTCCGAAACATCCACCTGAATCGAGTGGTCGACCACCAGATCGACCGGCACGAGCGGCTCGATGATGCCGGGGTTGCCGCCCATCGACGCCACGGCGGAGCGCATGGCGGCCATGTCGACCAGCAGCGGCACACCGGTGAAGTCCTGCAGGACCACGCGGGCAACCACAAACGGAATTTCTTCGGTGCGTTCGGCACGGGGGGCCCAGTTGGCAAGGGAGCGGACATCGCACTCCACCACCCGCTTGCCGTCGCAATTGCGTAGAACCGATTCCAGCACAATCCGAATGGAGACCGGGAGCTGGGAAACCGGACCGACTCCGGCCTCTTCCAGCGCAGGGAGGGAACAGAACGTTCCGGTCTTCCCACCGGCATATCGGAACTCGCGCTTCACATCGAACATGGAAAACCTCGTCAGACAGGGTGTCGGTGCATTGTACCGCCGGGGCACACGCCACGAACCCGGGTCACGTTTCCGCCGAAACGGGCCCTCGCCAATCCGCTCGGGCGACGATTTGCGTTTCACAGGGAGATTCGAAAATACGTTCGGCTCCGCAGCAACATCCAGGCGGAGCGGAAAGTTGGTCCCGCATGGTCGAACGTCGAACCCTTCTCCGGTTGGCAATCGTGGAATCCTTGTTCGTCGGGCTCGGTGACGCGGGCGCGGCGGCAGGACTCCGCGGGGCTCCGCCGCACACACCGGACAAGACTGTCGACCTCACCGCGTGGGGCAAGGTCAAAGGAGGCGTCTACGATCCAACCACCGGCCTCCCGGTACCGGGTGCGACAATCGCGATCCGCCGACAAGGGAAGTTCGAAACCAAGGGGCGCACCGTGGCTTTCACCGACTCGGCAGGGGCATTCGAATGCGAGGCGGAACTCGGCCGCCATTTGAAACGGGGGGATCTGTTCCGTCTGATGGACGAGACTTCGGGTAATTTCGACCTTCCCGGGTCCATCGCGGAACTGCGCAGAACCGATGTGGACCAACTTGCGCTTCGGGTGATGGCTCCGGGATTTCGGATGTTCGAGGGAGTTGTCGACTGCTGGCTCGTCAGAGCGAAGGATTTCCTCGTTCACCTGGACCCGATCCTGCTGATGCCCGAGGGGACGTCGGGGGCGTCGGTCGCCGGCGACGGATGGATGCCGGCGAGGGTGCTGGAATTCCGTCTCACACCCGGTGTCGTACTTCCTGGTGAAAAGGTCGCAGCCGTAGCGACAATTCGCAGCCCGAAACCGGCCCGGGACCTCAAGGGCAAAGACCATGACTACAAGGTCATTGTGGCGATCGATGACAATACGTTCCATGAACTGAAGGACCGTTCCGACAACGGCGACGGGACATTCACGTTCAAGGGCAGTTTCGATGCGCCCAAGTTGCCGAAGGGCTATTCGTACCGAGGCTGGCTGCCCGAATTGAATATCATTGCACCGTTTGCGGTGCTGAACCCGACCCGCGACGCCTTCCTCGCCGTTGTGTCCACCGACGAAGGAAAGGCGAGCGCACGGGAGCGAGAGAGGGCATGGAACCTGTGGCGATCGGGAGATGACGGACCGGCCGCAGACGCATTCGCGGCATTGGCCGCATCGGCATCCGGCCTGAATTTCGATTCGATCCAAGCCGGCAATCTCTACGGCGTACTCGGCAAATGGGAGGACGCCATTCCCCATTTCCGCCAGGCGCTCAACCGGAACAGGAATACCAGCAACGCGAAACGGCTGATGTCCGCGTTATTGAAAACAGGCAAGGTAGAGGAGGCCGTCCAGGTGGGCACCGTGGCGGTTGCGGAAATCCGAAACAGCACAAAAGACTCCGACCTAGCGAAACATGTCGGTGAGGACTTCATGTCGTCGTTGGGAATCGCGATGCTGAGGTCCGGTCGCATGTCCCAGGCACGGTCCTTCCTCGCGTTGTATTCCGGAAGTTGGCCGACAGTGGACGAGGCGAATGTGTTCTTTCAGGAGTTCAAGCTGAAGGATGCCGACACGGTTCTCCAATCCTCCCCGCAGGACCGTTCCGCATTGGTGTTGCGTGCGGCCACGTTGCGTGACCAAGGAAATTGGAAGGTTGCCCGGGACGCCACGGAGGCGGCTTATTCGGTCGCTCCGAATATCCCCGCATTGATCCGCGACCGTGTGGCGCTCGCTCTTTACGACACGAATTTGGAAATCACGATGGGAGCGGTCGAAAAGGCAATCGACGCCGCGGAGTCGATTCAAAACCTGCGCGAGACCCCGCCGGTTTCCTCGGCGGAGGCATTCGAACGGGCCTACTTCCTGGGGCTCCTCCGGCTCTGGCGCGCCGGCCACCTGCCCCCGGGCGGAGAATCGGTCACAGAGGAGTTCAATCGGGCACACCTGGCATTCGACACGGCATTGCGCCATGCCACGATCCGTGACACCCATTCACTGGTCGATGGCCCGCTTCTCGAAGGCACGCTTCCCTACGTCAAGCTGACCGTGCACCGCTACGGAACCGGAATCGGCGCGCATGTTCTCGACATGCAGCAGGCGGCGCTGGTCTTGCGCGAAACCCCTGACGATTGGCTGGCGTCGGAAGAACTGGCCGCAGCGCTGGATAAGAACGAGGTGGTGGTGTTGGCCGAGCTCTTCGCCGCGCGGGCCTTGGCCGGAAACCCGGATTCGGTTCCGGCGCTGTTCTTGCGGGCGACCTTGGAGACGAAACGGGGTAGGACGGCCGATGCCGAAGCCGGCTTGCGTGCCGTGCTGGAAAAGGCTCCGTACCATCCCCATGCCGCACTACGTCTGGCTTCCCTGCTCGAAGGAAAGAACCCGGTGGAAGCCAACCAGTTGCTGGAAGACCACGCGAGGCGTTATCGAATTCCCCCACGACCGATTCCGGCCACACCTGCCGCAAGCAGCGGGGAAGGGTAACCGCCGGGGCGCTCACCAATCCACGACGGAGTTGTCGTCCGGGTCGTAGAGGGTCGGACATTTCCAGTCGTGGCCCAGTTTGTCGGCGAGCAATTCGTCGTCGAGCTCGATGCCGAGACCCGGGGCGGTCGGCAGATCCACAAAACCGTCCTTCACCACAAATGGCTGTTTGAGGTAACCGTCCCCCACATTCACCTGCTCCTGAATGAGGAAATTGGGTGTGGTGGCGTCCACCTGGACGCACGCGGCGAAGGAAATCGGCCCGAGCGGGCAATGCGGGGCGATACCGATGTACGACGCTTCGGCCATGCCGGCGATCAGGCGGGTCTCGAAGATGCCCCCGGCGTGCGACAGATCCGGCTGAAGAATGGCGGCGGCGCGTTTTTCGATCAGTTCACGAAAACCCCATTTGGTGAAGATACGCTCTCCGGTGGCGATCGGGATGTGGGTTTTGCGGGCCATGTCGGTGATCACATCCGCACTCTGGCAGTTGGCGGGTTCCTCGATGAACATCGGCTGGAATTCCTCGAGGGCCTTGATCAGCACCATGGCCGTCGCCGGCGGAACCGCGCCATGGAAATCGATGGCGATATCGATTTCCTTCCCCACTGCCTCGCGCATCGCGGCGAAATGCGCGACTGCGCGGTCGATGAACGCAGGGGATTCGATCAGGCGCGGGGGACGTCCCCCATTCACGCCGGTCTTGAGTGCCGTGAAACCTGCGGCCACCTTCGCCTTGGCGTTGGCGGCCGCTTCCTCGGGTGTCGCGCCGCCGCAGTGGCTGTAAACACGCACCCGATCCCGGACGGCGCCTCCCAGCAATTGGTAGACCGGCACACCGAACGCCTTTCCGGTGATGTCCCAGAGCGCCTGTTCGACTCCGGAAATCGCGGATGTCAACACTTCGCCGCCCCGGTAGAACGCGTGGCGGTACATGGCCTGCCAGTGGTGGACCACACGGGTCGGGTCCTGCCCGACCAGGTAGGGTTCGAGTTCGGACACGGCCGCGGCGCATGTGGCGGCACGGCCTTCGACAATCGGTTCCCCGAGGCCGACGATTCCCACGTCGGTGTGGATCTTGAGGAAAAGCCAGCGAGGTTGGACGGCGAAGGTTTCGAGTTTGGTGATTTTCACGGGGATGGCTCCGGATGGGTTGGCTGATGACGCGGGATCAGAGCAAGGTGCGGGAGTAATGTTCGGTACGCGCTCGGAGTGTCTCGAGCACGGGACGTGCCGCCGGATCGGCGGCGCGATTGCTCACTTGGAACGGATCCGCGCGGTGGTCGAACAGGAATTCCCCGACATCGGGGAAATCGAGGAAACGCCAGTAGGACCACTGCTGGTTGCGCACCCCCTCCGACGCCGGGATCAGGGGATTGCGGAAGCGGTGTTCGTAGTACCAATCGGTGCGCCATCGGGACCGGCGCCCTTCGACCAGCGGACGGAGCGAGTGCCCCTGCATGGAGCGGGGGCGTCGGACACCGGCGTAATCGAGCAGGGTCGGCGCGATGTCGATATTGAGCACTTGTTGCTCGGGCACCGATCCACGCCGTTCGCCGCGCAGCCGAGGGTCGTGCACAATCATGGGCACCCGTACCGATTCCTCATAGAGATACCACTTGTCGGCAAGGCCGTGCTCCCCCATGAACGCGCCGTTGTCGCCGGTGAAGACAATCACGGTGTTGCCGGCCTGCCCGGATCGTTGCAAAGCCTCCCGGATCGATGCCACCGAGTCGTCGATTCCTTGGATGAGCCGGTAGTAGTTGCGGACGGATTCCGCGTGGTTGTCGGGCGTGTCGAAACGTCGTTTCCAGCGGTTGCGTCCCTCGGATTGGCGCAGGATCTGGGGAAGTTTGTCGAAGTCCTGGCCGGGTGGCGCCGGGATCGGAACCTGCGCGTAGCGCGATTTGTAGCGGGGTGCGGGGATGTACTGGCGCGGGTCGCCGTCTTGATGGTGCGGCGCCTTGTAGCTGATCGAGAGATGGAATGGTTTGTCGGACGGAGCGGTTTCCACGAAACGGACGGCCTGGTCGGTCATCACATCGGTGAGGTGGACTCCGGACTCGGTTTCATAATTTCCCTGCCCGTCGAATCCGTTCCAGACGTGAAATGTTTCCGACGGCTTGGGCTTGCCGTCCCCGACCCCGAATTTGCCGATGAACCCGCAGTGGTAGCCGGCCCCGCGCAGCAGCGCCGGATAGGTTCGGGCCCATTGGGCGGGCGTGAACGGCACATTGAATTCGTGGATGCCGTTGCGGCGGTTGTACTGGCCGGTGAAGACCGCGGCGCGGCTGGCGCAGCAGATGGATGTGGTCACAAACGCATTGGCGAAACGGACCCCGTCTTGCGCAAGCGCGTCGATGGCCGGAGTGCGCAGGACCGGGTTGCCGTAACAGCCCAGCGCGTCCCAGCGGTGATCGTCGGTGAGCAGGAAGATGACATTGGGTGGTCCGGATCTCATGGGAAACGGATTCGGGGCGATCGTCCGGGAGTCCTGCGCGCATTGTCGCTCCCCCGCTTGCTGCACCCCGCTGTGGGGAACGGTTCGGCGGTCTCCTCCCCGCGTTGCAACCCGGCAGTGCGCATGGTAAAAAACCGCTTGCCACGGCCCGTTCGTCTAGTGGCCCAGGATGCCTGGTTCTCAGCCAGGAGATCAGGGGTTCGAATCCCCTACGGGCTATCGCCCCCGGAAGCATTTCCGGGGGCGTTTTGTTTGCCAAACCGTGTTGAATCGCCTACGTTCCCACGACCGGTCCCCCCCTTCCGGGGGCAACAACCTGTCGGATTGCGACCCGATCACAATTGGTGAATTCCCCCGGCGAATCGTGAATGGATTCCGGTGAATCTCGGGCAATATGAGTGTCGTGAACTCCCCCGAGAACCCTGCGGTCGCATTGCCCGGTCTGGAGGCCGATCCTGGCGGACGTCCCGCCGTGGACCGTCTTGCAATCGAAGCCTCCGTCCCCCGTTCCGCCTCTTCAACAATCGCCCCGAGGCCACCGAAACCCCCCGGTGCCTACCGTTTGTTGCACACCGCCGACCTCCACTTCGGCAAGACGCTGATGGATCAATCCCGCGAGGAGGACCATGGCGGGTGGGTGGATTGGTTGCTGGAGGCGGTGGACGTTCATGCGGTGGACGCGGTGCTGATCGCCGGCGATGTTTTCGATTCCGCCAATCCGCCGACAACGGCCGAGACCTTGTACTACCGATTGCTCGGGGAACTGCACGCGCGCGCAGTGCCGGCGGTGGTGGTCTCCGGCAACCACGACAGTCCATCCCACCTGCGTGCGTCAACCGCGGTGCTCCAACCCCTGTCCCACCAGGTCCGGACCGGATTGTGCGAAAAGCGCGACGACCAGATCGTGCTCCTACCCTGTCGGGACCGCCCGATGGTGGCCGTGGCGGCCGTCCCGTATCTCCGGGAAGGCGACCTGCGGGCGCTCTTTCCGAGTTCCGAGACCAACGATTCCCCGGGGGCTCAGTTGGCCGCGGGCTGGCAGCGTTTGTGGACCGAATTGGCGCAAGCCGTTGACCGCGTTGCTCCGGGCCTTCCCGCAATCGGCACCGGTCACTTGACCGTTCTCGGTGGGAGCACCAATCAGGAGACCGAGCGTGACATCCGCATCGGGGGCCTTGGCGACGTCGACCCGGCGGTCTTTCCGGATCGTTTCGATTACATTGCCCTGGGTCATTTGCATCGTCCCCAAGCGCACGGAAGCCGCGGCCAGCTACGCTACAGCGGTTCTCCGATCCCACTGGGATTCAGCGAGGGATCGGTTCCGCGGGAAGTCCGGGTAATCGACATCACCTCCGATGGCAATGTTTCGGATCAACGCCTGCCCGTGGACGGTACCCGGCGCCTGATTGCGCTGCGCTGCGCGCAGGCGGACATCCGGGCCGAACTGGACCGGATCCCTTCCCCGCAACCCGGCGACTTGGTCCCGTGGATCGACGTCGAACTGGTTGATCCGGACCTTTTCGCGGACCCGGAGAGCGTCGCCCGTGAAATCCGCACCCTGGGGCAGGACCGCGGGTTTGTCGTGCTGGCCGTGCGCCGCGATCCCGCTGCAACCGGCTCGTTCTCGACGCAAAGCCGGACTGTCGACGAATTGATGAGCGAACTCGACATTGTCAAGGCGGACCCGTTGTCGACCATGGCCCGCCTATTGGACGCAATACCGGGCGAAGTGGAGGCGGCCGAGCGCCAAGCGTTGCTGCAAATGCTCTCCGACGAGATTCTCATGCAACGGGAGGAGCTTTGACATGCGGTCGTTGACCCTGTGCCTTCGCAATATCAACTCGCTGCGGGGCGAGCATGTGGTTGATTTCACCGACCCGGTACTGGCGGGGGTCGACCTGTTCGGAATCACCGGTCCCACCGGCTCCGGAAAGTCGACTCTGCTGGACGCGATCACGCTGGCGCTGTACGGACGCGTCGTGCGTCACGGCGGAGGTTCCAGCCCCGAGCCTTCGGTAAGCACGCATACCGCCGACGCAAGCGCGGTCTACCGATTCTCGGTCCAGGGCGTGGTTCACGAGGCCCGTTGGTCGATGCGCCGTGCGCGTGGTCGTCTCGACGGTGCTTTCCAGCAGCCGGTCCGTGAGTTGCTGCGGTTTCGCGGCGACGGCTCGTCCGAGTCGCTCGCGGAGGGCAATGCCAAGGTCAACACGGCGGTGGAGGAGTTGCTGGGGCTTGGATTCGAGCAGTTCCAGCGGGTGGCGCTGCTACCCCAGGGCGAGTTCGACCGTTTTCTCACATCCAACGAAACCGACCGCGCGGGCATTCTGGAAAAATTGACCGGAACCGGCCCGTACCATGTTTACGGCCACCGTATCCACGAAAAATGGGTCGAGGCGAAAACCGAAGTTGAAAGCATCCGCAATTGGATGGGCGGCGTCGAGGCGACGTTGATGACCGACGAGGCGCGTGCGGCCGCCGAAGCCGATCGGGACAACTGGCAGCGCGAGCACGTCGCATTGTCCGCGGTGTCGAAGTCCTTGGCGGAGCGTCTTTCCCAAGCGAACCAGTTGGCGAAGGCCCTTGACGAGCAGGCGTCGTGTACGCAGCAGGAACGGGACTTGCAGCGCGAAATCGCCAGGAACGAGCCGGAGATGGCCAAGGTACGGCGTTGGCGGGCCTTGGAACCCGCCTACCGGGCTGAGTCGTTGGTTCGTTCGGCCGGTGTCGCCGCGGGCAAGGCGCGTCGGGATGCGGTGGATGCGCGAGAGCAGGCGCAGGACGCGACCGGACGTTGGAAACTGCAGCAGGCCCAGGCGCTCGATTTCGGAAAACGTCAAATGCTGCAGGACCTCGACGATGCGCGTCGGGTCGCCCGGCGGTACGGATTTGCGGAGCCGGCCGACATCGCCCGGGCGGTGGGCCTCGCCGAGAACCTGGGTCGGGAGCTGCAGCGTGTGTCGCAGGCGCTGGTTCCGTGTGTCGCCGCGATTGACGCGCGCGAGTTGGCTGCGGAAAAGCACTGGCGCCGCCTTCACAAGGTGGCGAACTCCCCGGCGCAGCTTTCGGGCCTCGAGGCGGTGCCAGCACATGGCCCCGATCGCCGGCGGTTGTTCGACGAGACATTGGGTTGGGCATCGGGGCGGGTGCCGGCAGTCGCTGCGGAGGCCGAATTGTCCAAGAAGGTGGCCGAGGTCGCCCTCGCCGCATCGGCCGGGGCCAAGACCATCGTCGAATTGAAACGCCAGTTGGCCGAAGGGGGCCAATGCGGCGTGTGCGGATCGGATATCCCGTCCGGAAGGATCGCTGCGATTCCTTCGGTCGAGGACCTCGAATCGGCGGCGGAGGAGGCGCAGGCCGCTTGGGAAAAAGCGGTCAAGCGTTCCGAGTCGATCGCGCAATGGATGGACTGGGTGCGCGCCGAGCGTCTCGAATGGGAAACGGCAACCCGGAATGCCGAATTGGCCGAAGGAAAACTGGCCGAGGTATTGTCAGAAACCGGGCTTTGCGCGTTCGCGGCGACTCCAGAGGCGCTGGAAACCGTTCAGGAATCGATTGGGATGCTGGGAAGGGTCCAGTTGCGGGCGCGGCAGAGCGCCCTGCTGGACAGGATGGTCGCGGACGGTCCGGTCGAATGTTCCGAGGATGCGTTTTCGCCCCGCGACTGGAGCGACATAGAGACCGCCGTACTTGATGTCGACGACGCGCGGCGGGTGGCGGGTGCGGCGCGGGAGCGGTCGGTTTCCACCGATACAGCCGCGGAGGCGGCGGACGCTGCATTGCGTGAAGCCGAGGTGTCGCGCACGGACGTCTGGCGAACCCTGGGAGTGGTAGACGAAGCCGAGTTGGCATCGCTCCGTCTCGAGCCCGAAACCGCCGCCAGCGTGGAGGAGACCGCACGCGAGCATGCGCAACAGCTGTCGCATCTGCGGGGTCGCATGGAGGCCTGCGCGCAGACCTGCGCCCGGTTGCGGGCCGTCGAGCCCTCCTTGCCGGAGGACGTCGCCGGGCGCAACGAGCTAACCGAGCGTTCCCAGAAAGCGTCCGCGGACGCCGACAATGCGTTGGCGCAGGAATCAGCCCTGGCGGCAACGTTGCGCGAGGATGCGCGAAACCGGGAACGCATCGCCGAGCGGGCGAAGGAATTGGAGGTTTCGGAACTGAGGGAACGTCGTTGGCGATTCCTGCGCGAGCACTTCGGCAAGGATCGTCTCACCAAGAAGGTTCAGGAGTTGACGATGGGGGCGTTGGTGAGTTACGCGAACATGCGGCTTTCGGGGTTCACCGGGCGGTACGAACTCACCTGCGATGCGTCAAAGGCGCTTGAAATACGCGTCCGGGACCGTGCGCGTCTCGACGCCCTGCGTCCGACAGCCGGACTGTCCGGCGGCGAGAAATTCCTGGTCTCGCTCAGTCTGGCGTTGGGACTTTCCGATATTGCCAGTCGCTCGTCCCGGATCGAAAGTCTATTCATCGACGAGGGTTTCGGGACATTGGACGCGGACACGTTGGAGACCGCGCTGGCGACATTGCAGCAATTGCGCAGCGAATCCGGCCGTCAGGTAGGAATCATTTCGCATGTCGGCGCATTGCAGGAACGATTGTCGGCCCGGATCCGTTTGGTGCCGCGCGGCGACGGCAACAGTCATATTCGTCTCGAGGCCGGCTAATCTTTTTCTACCGCGAATAAAAGAAAACCCCCTCCGTCGAGAGGGGGTTCGCTAGCGCGCATCGGGCCCGTTTACTTGACGCGGAACTGTTCGATATCCACCCCTTGGGCTTGGAGATCGAGGATCCATTGCGGGCGTCGTCCACGCCCCCCGGACCATGTCCGACCTTCGGAATCGCGGTAGGCGACCAACGGCTCAGGGCGCAGGCCGGCGCGGCGTCCGCGGCCGGCAGGCCGTTGCGGAATTGCCACTCCTTGAAATCCAAGTTCCGCCGGAGTGATGGAATGGTCCTGAATTGTCGCCTTCATCGTGGCGATGATCGACCGGCGCTCGCTGCGGCGGATTTCAGCCAACTGGCGATCCAGTTCTTCCTGCTGCCGGCGCAGGTCGTCACGCCTTGCAAGCAACTCGTCCAAATTCTCATTTGCCATTGTAGGACTTCGAATCCCTTCTGTCTGAAAAGCAGACCGGATTTCATTTATCATCCAATTACCGACAAGGGCAAACGAGCCGGCCGAAAAACACAAAAAATACGGTAAA
>CAZYBA010000075.1:1152-10687 GCA_964646105.1 uncultured Armatimonadia bacterium | reverse complement strand
GTTTGGGTACGCGGATTGCGTGATCAACAGGGATGGTTTTCGTTGTGGGAAAACCCGCCCGCCCCCCGGCCACCCGCCCCGGGGTACCGGCATTCTGAAACTTTCGCCAGTGTTTACGGCAAAGATCATGCAACCTGGGTAACGTGGACAACGTTTCGGGATAGGGGCGGGAAGAGCGGTTGGCGATCGACGTTGGAATCTCCACGGCAGGAAGCACAAACTCTTACACGACTACTTGGGACTCAACCCTTCGCCCAACCTACTGGCCCTTCTGCTATCAACCGGCCGCAACCTGGTTGACATTGCCGCGCAGGCGAAACGGTTCCCTGTGCGTCCGTTCGGTCCCGTACCGTAACCAAGATCATCCGCTGGGCACGCGTTCCGCCTGTCGGCCCGGCTGCCGGACGTTGGCGAATCCATGGTTGACATTGTCGCGCGGGCGAAACGGTTTCCGGCCGCCGGTGCTCCCGCCAACACGGGAAATCCGTTGGGCCAGGCACTCCTGCCACATTCATATATTGCGGAATAGAACCGGGACGATCTTGTTGTCACACGGACATGCGAATATATTGACCATGTTCAATGGCTGTCCCCGAAGCCTGACGAAATGGAATTCTTCGACGCATGAAAATCCAACCAGGAAGCACTCTTCTGTTCACCGGTGACTCCATCACCGACTGCGGACGTAACCGCCCGATCGGGGAATCCGACGGCTTGGGCAGCGGATACGTTGCCACGCTTGCCGACCATTTGCCGGGACGGCGGATCCTCAACACCGGGATTTCGGGAAACACAGTCCGCCATCTCGCCGCCCGTTGGCACGACGATGTTGAACTGCTCGAGCCCGACTGGCTCTGTGTCCTGATCGGAACCAACGATGTCTGGCGGCAGTTCGACCACCTTGATACGCCGGTTCTTCCCACCGACTACGAAGCCATCTACCGGGGCTTGCTCGGAACAATGCGTCCGCACCTGGAAGGCCTAGTCCTGATGACTCCCTTCCTCGTGGAAACAGACACCGACGATCCCATGCGCGCCCGCATGGACGAATACCGGGCGATTGTCGTAAGACTGGCCGGTGACTTCGGTGCGTACCTAGTCGATACTCAGGCGGTCTTCAACCGAGCCCTGCAGACTCATGCGGTGGCGGAACTGGCGCCCGATCGCGTCCACCCCACGCCACTCGGGCACAGCCTGATCGCCAATTCCTACCTGGCGGCAGTATCGTAGACGCACCGGCCTCCGCCGGGCCAGGTTCCAGTGGAACGATGCCCGGCGGCGATCGCGATGCCGACCGAAATCCAGGATCAGGATTCGATAGGACGCACCACCAATACACCCATCGTGGCGTGGCGCACCAGCTTCTCCGAAACGCTCCCGAGCAACAACCGGTCGAAGCGACCCGCACCGCGGGCACCGGTCACGACCAAGTCCGCCCCCAACTCTCCCGCGGCCTCCAGGATCTCCGCCGGCGGATAGCCCTCGCGCAACAACTCGCCGTCGACCGTACGCCCCGCACTCCGCAACTGCGCCGCCGCCGCCGACAACTGCTCCCGCATCCACTCCCGCTCGCGCAACGCCGCGTCACGAATCTGCTCGTCCATGCCGGGCAGGAGAAAGTGGGACGATCGGGTCAGTTCGATCGGCACCACCACCCCGACCAGCGTGATCGCAACATCGGACGGCAACGGCAACCGACATAGGAAGTCGACGGCATTGGCCGAACCCGTGGTGCCGTCCACGCCCACCACCACCCGATCCAGACGATCGCGCACCGGTCTCGCCACCAAGACCGCCGACGGCGCATAGCGCACCAATCGCTCCGCCACCGAGCCGAGAAAGAGATGCTCCAGAGGCGTGTGACCCCGGTCCCCGATCGCCACCAGCGCATCCACACCGGTCGACTTCGCTTCGCTGGCCACTTCCTCCGCAACCGAAAGGACCTCGCGGACTGCCTTGCCGTGACGCGTCGAGCGGTGGACATCGGCCGCCGAGACCGACAACAGGTCCGTGGCGCTATCGAGCGCGGAATATGCCTCCGCGTCCGATTCGCCATGCTCCAAAACCCGCAATACACGAATGTCCGAATCCGGCCCCAAGCCCAGCTGGGCGATCCAGCGCGCCGCCGTCGCCGCCGAACGCGATCCGTCTGTCGCCAGCAATACCTTCATCCCGTTGTCCTTCCTATATGCCCGAACACCGAATCAGGCACTCGATCGGGCGGGGAACCCCTGCGCCCGATCCTATTGCGAATCATGCGCCGAAGAATCCCCGGCCAAACCACCACATGGCACCCACCGCGCCCACCAAGCCCAATACGATAAATGCGCCGGCTGTGATCCCGTACAGCAGAAAACGCCCGTCCCGCCCCGAGATGCCCAGGGCAACCAGCAACACCGCAAGCGCGGGGGGCGTATTCATCGCCGGAATCGGCAACACCATCACCAACCCCATCGCCACAACCGTTGCACCCCCTGCGTAACGCGCCAGCGCGCCGTGGGTGTCCGGGCGACGCAGCCGCGTGAACGCCTCCATACGGCGCAAGACCACCAAGGCACGGCCTGCAAGCAAACGCCGCGCCGACGCGGGGACTGCCACCCGACGGACACGAGGCGGCAGCAACGGAGTTCGGCGGCCTGCCACCATCTGGAGTCCCATCGAGACCAGCAACGCGCCGATCGCCGACGGAAGACCCGGTGGCAATGTCGGAATCAACATCGGCATCGTGAGCAGCAACAACACGAGCGCGAATCCCCCCGACGATGTCCGGTCCACCAGATCGCCCACCGTCGGGGCATCCACCGACAACGCGTCCTCGAGCAAACGGGAAACCGGAATTTCGGCGTCGTTGTCAGATCCCATCGCTACGATTCTACGCCGTTGCCACGCCCCCCGCGATCCCCGCAACAAGGATTCGAGACACTCCACGCCATGCGCGCCGTTCCCGCTGGGAGAGCCGACCGGAGGCGGTCAACGTGCCGTCCGCGGAACCGAGAACGACAGCAGGAACCGAACCACCCAGACCAATTCCGCCACGAGAAAAACCATCAACAAGATCCAGGAGCCAGAACCCAGGTGGGGACGCGTCTGGAGATTGGCCCGGAATGTCATCTCGTGCAGCGCGACAATCAAAACCGAACACAACACGCCGAGCCATGCCAATAAATCCGAGATACGGCGGTAGGTCTGGTCGCGGCGCTCGGGAGCAAGCCAGTATTCCTTGTCCGGAAGATTCACCATACTGTCCGGAAAACGGCGGATCCACGGGCCCAGAAAGCCGAACAACACCCCGAGAAACACCACAATTCCGACATAGAACAACAACGACGAATCCCGACCCATCCAGCCGTCCGGATTCCCGGCGCCGTCGAAATGGGACGCCAGACGCAGCGGCAAACGTGGTCGCCAAGCCAGCGCATGGCATAGCGCCGTGGCAATGCCGAAACCAATCAAACGCAATGGTAGGGACATGACTTTTAACTAGGAAGCGACCGGTCGTGAGCGTTCCTGAGAAGCGGAACGGACAACGCACCGCGGAACCGGTCGGTATATGGTAATTTTCCCGTACATCGAAAGGAAAATCCCATGACCCTCTCTCCCCGGTTCCTGCGTCTCGCCCCGATTGTCCCCGCGATCGTCCTGACCATCGGGTGTGCCAAGCCCACTCCCGTCGGAAAATGGACCGGGCCGATTTCCGGCCTCGGCCAGTCGACCCTCGAACTCACCGCCGACAACAAGGTCAGCGTCAGCGGCAACCTCGCCATGCTGGGCGCGGTCACCGCCACCGGCACCTACAGCCTGGATGGAGAAAAGATCTCCATCAAGATCGCCGACCTGCAAAGTGGCGGCAAGAGCGTCATGGCCATGATTCCCGCGAACATGCGCGGAGCCCTGGACCAAAACGACACGTGGAAGATCGAGGACGGTTCCCTCTACATCGGTACCGGAAAGTTCGATCCCGTCAAGTAAGCCCACGAATCGAAAACACCAGAACGGGGTTCCTGGCCCTAACGCTCCAGCGCCCGGGCCAGGAACGGCAGCAACGCCTTCCCATGGAACACATGGTCGCCGGCGAAAACGTCACTGCCGAATTGGCCCGACGCACCGGCATGGGCGTAAACCCGCCGCGCAACCTCCTCCGCCTCCCGAAATGTCGGTAACGGAAAAATCGGGTCGCGGTCGCCGCTCTCCACAAACAACGCTCTGGGAGCCAACAGCGCCGCCATGTCCGGCATTTCACACACCGCCAGCAACCCCGGCACGAAATTGTCGACACAATGGTCGACCGCCAGCACCGATCCGGCGAACGTGTTGAAGTAACCGGAAACCCCGCAGGCGGCGATGCGCGGGTCCAGCGCCGCGGCAAACAACGACGTCAGCCCGCCGCCCGAGATTCCCAACGTCGCGATCCGCTTTGGATCGACCCCGGGACACTCCGCCAGGAAATCCACCGCGCGCAACGCGTCGAATACCCGCCAGCCGGTGATGGTCTCCCCCAGCATCAACGCCGCCATCGAGTCGCGGACACACGAGGACGCACCGCCGCCGACCTTCTCCGCGCGGCTGTCGCGACGTTTCCCGAACGAGACCTGCTCGAGCACCAGGGTGGTCCAACCCCGCTCCACACACTGCACCCCGAACTTGGACTGGTACGCTTCGTCGCGTACCCCAGCCACCGCGTCCGCGCCGATCCCATGCCCCGGCAACGCCACCACGGCAGCGCCGTTCGGCTTGTTCGGAGTCAACAGCCAGCCTCCGCCGCGCATTCCCTCGCGGGTCCCGAAAACCACCCACTCGCGCTTGTACCCCTCCAGCGAATCCGACTTGACCACCAAAGGATCAAGCGGTGCCTTGCGCCAACCGAGCGGGCCGCCCACCACCTTGTCGAGGGCACGACGGAATCCCGGCACATCCAAGCCGGGACGCCAGCGGTAGCGGGGACGAATCTGGCGGATACGGGCGGCGGCATACTCCTGCGGATCGGTGGGCGTCATCGAAACCTCCTCGGCACTCGCCGTGGCACGGAAGGACAAAAATGCCAATCCGGGGCGAGGCGAATGCGCTACGGACGGATTCTAACAACTTCCCGACGTTTCCGAACAGGGTCGTCGCTGCCGAAATCCCATGCCGTCGCCGAACCGGACGGACATTGCGGACGTTGTTAAAATTCAATGAGTGCCAACAATGTGTTTTTATCCACGTCCTTGCTGACCGCACCCGGACGTTCGGCGCCCGTTCCCACTCAAACCCTTACCGTGTTGCCCGACGCGAACGATCGCAGCGCAGCATCCACCACCTCCAGCCCCCGTATCCCCGCTTCCGCAGGCACCGGTGCCGGAGCCCGGTTGCGCATCGCGTTCACGAATGCAGCCACGTGGTTCTCGATGGTGTCCGGGAACGAATTCCCCGATGCGTGGAACGAGTCCGGACGCGCGATTTCCATCCGATCCGGGTCCTTGCCCCACCAACGCGCCTCCGCCACCACATCGTCGACGAAAGCCGTTCCTTGCGATCCCGACAGCTCGAATGTCTCGCGGGTACGCCGTTGTCCCGGATGCAGGCCCGCCGACAATGTCGCGATTCCGCCGCCCACCAGTCCGAACGTCAAAATCACCTGATGATGCCGGTCGTCCGCCTGCTTCGGACCCGCCCGCAGGTGAACGTCCTCGATTTCTCCCACCAGCCAACGGATCAGGTCGATGTGGTGGGTGAGCAACGTCGTGCAAATCGCCCACGGGGCGGGGGGATACGCCGACGGAATGCCGTCCGTAACTCGCACCACACAATGATGCGGAACACCGATCTTGCCGCGGTCCAGCCATTCGCGAAGGATTTGGTATCCAAACCCGAACCGGCGGTTGTAATCGACTCCCAGCCGGTGGCCGGTGCGCGCGGCGGTTGCACCCATCCGCCGCGCATCCTCCAATTTCGTAGCCAACGGTTTCTCGCAGAACACGTCGCAGCCGGCTTCCAACGCTCGGATGGCTGGACCGGCATGGAAATTGTCCGGCGTCGCAATGGTCACAAAGTCCGGCTTGAGCCCGAGCAGGGAATCCATGTCGGGGACCGCGCGCCCTCCGTATTTGCGGGCGGTTTCCGACGCTCGACCGGCGTCGGTATCCGACACCGCCACCAATTCGACCCCCGGAAGGCGGGAAAGCGCGGCCGCGTGCCGGTTGCCGATGCCTCCGCAGCCGAGCACGGCGGCGCGCAACGACTTGGGCGGGTCCAATGTCGGAACAGGCTCTTCCTCAATCATGGTCGTGATTTCCTTTGCGCCGGTGCGGCGGTATCAGGTTGCTCCGAGGCGTTGCGGTTTCCTGTCGCAACGGTTCTGCGCGAGACAATGGCGTCATGGCGCAGGTCCAGGGCTCGCTTGACACCGTCGCGGACCACAACCGCCGTACCGTCTCCGATCGTTTCCACCGTCCACCCGTCCACCACCTGCCCCGGCGCCGCGTCGCGCATGCCGGATTCGGAACGAAATAGGGCACGACGTCGGATTCCGCGGACGGTTCCGACCAACTCGAGCGGCGACCGGCGTGCAGCCGGGGCGACCACCACACGACGTTCAGATAGACGGGTCGCCGTTGCGTTGACCTCCCCGGGCGGGACCGGGGGCAGTGGCGGCAAACCGGGCTGGATTTCTGCGATGCGTCGCGGGTCAGCCCCATTCGCCGGAGCGGGTGCTCCCGTTCCCGGCGCGGTTTGCGAGTAGGGAACGTTGGTCAACGGCGGCAGTGGGGCGAACGGATCGGGCACGCGCGGTTGTTCCACCACCGAATTCGGGACCGCGTCGTTCCCGGGACCGGTTCCGCGCGTTCTCGAACCGCTTGGTGGCGGCGCTGCCGTCGTCGATCCTTCCGGCGGAGCGGTCGCCGGCGGACGCAGGGACTGCAACGGTTCGGTCGCAGGCAACCCGCGGCAACCGGTCCCGAGCCCGACCAATAGGACGCACCCGACAAAAACGCCACAGGGCCGGTCAAACGGGCAGGCGCGTATCGATCGTGGGTACGACAGCCGTCGACAATGTCTCATCGGTCTACCCCTTCGGCGGCAGGCTGCGGGTTGGTTGGCAACGCGGTGGCGCGCAAGACCACCACGATCCGCGTCTTCTGCAGACGTTCGGTCTTGCCACGGAACAGATTCCCGACCAGCGGCAGATCCCCTAGGAACGGGATTTTGCGCCAAGTGGAACGTTGGTCGGAACGGTCAAGGCCTCCGATGACCAGTTCTTCCCGAGGGCGCAAGCGGACCGTGGTGTCCGCCTCACGGCTCGATGTCCGCGGCAGCCCGTTGCCATCGTCCTCAACCAACGAACCCACCACCGGATGCACCTTCAATGTGATGTCGCCCTGCGGATGAATGCGCGGGCGTAGCAATAGCGCAATACCCACCGGGATGGTTTCCACCCCCTGGACAACGCCTCCCGTGCCGGGCGTGAACGTGCTCCCGCGGAAGCGGACCAAATCGCCGATGAATATGCTCGCGTCCTCGTTGTCAACCACAGAGAGGCTGGGTTGGGCGAGCAGTTTTGCACGATTGCGTGTCACCAGGGCGCGCAGGGCACTGTTCACCGAAATCGGGGAACGTTGGATATCGCTGCCGCCGAGGTCGGTTCCTTTGCCGCCTGGAATCACAAACCCGATTTCCCCGGAAACCACCGACGACATTCCGGTTTCCTCGAGGCCGGTTTCCTCCACCTCGTAGACGGCCGCTTCGATCCGTGCCATCGGCGCCGGCACATCGGTGGCTTCCAACACCGTGCGCGCCGCCGCAACCGCCTTGGCCGGCCCCGACAGGATCAGCCGGGTGGCGCGGCTCACGGGCTGATCCCCGGACGATCGTCCGCCGGGACCACCCCCCATGGCGCCCGCCGCCCCGCCTGCACCGCCGGTTCCCGAACCGGCGCCAGCACCGGCTCCGTTGCCCCCGAAACCCCCGCCCAGCGGCGCGAACTGGGCCGACGGCGGTGCGGTGGGCTCAGGGGCGACCGTCGCCTGAACGTCGGGAACTGCCTTGCGCAACGCCTCCGCGGCACGCTCGGCATGGACATAACGCAGGCCCACCACCACCTGGCTGGGTGCGGTTCCCGCGGCGCTGTTCCAATCGGACAGCATCTTGGCCGCCGCCGCAACCGCCGATCCGGGACCACGCAGACTCCAATGCGGGGACCGAACGGCAATCTCCACCGATGGATAATGGCGTTGCAATGCCACGGTTGCGGTCTCGATGTCACCCACCTGGTCGACGGTGACGGTTTCTTCGGCCAACCGGTCCGGCGCCTCCCGATCGATGCCGCCGAGCAGCTCGCGGGCTTGGGCGATGTCGGAGGGAAGCCCGGCCAACACCAGCCGGTTGCCAACGGGATCGATTCGCAACAGCGGAAGGCGACCGGCCAGCCAGGGCGCGGTGTCCTTTGCCGACAAATGGGCAAGCGCCAACGAATCGATCGTGCCGAATTCCTCGCAGACCCGACGAAGGTCGGACACGCTTCCCACCATCCAGGTGGTTCCCACCGACACGGCATGCAAACCCGAAGCGGCCGCCACCAAACGCACCGCATCGTCGGTTCCGCGACCGTTCAGGTGCAGCGTCACAGTTCCGGTTACCGTCCCACCCAGCACAATCTCCCGCCCTGTGCAACGGGCCAGGGTCGACAAAACGTCCCGTACCGGAGCATTGTTGAATTGAACATTCCAGATGCGGTCCGGGAGAGTCGGAACGGGTGTGGCAGGTCCGACCGGCGAAGATTGCTCCGTCTGGGGACGAATGATCGTGCGGGTCTGGGGCACCGAGGATTGGGCACCAGACGACGTGCGTTCGGTAGTCAATGCCGGAGACTGGAGCGCTCTGTTCCGTTTCCCGGACGCAATGCGCGGCATGGTTGCGCCAGCGTTACGTCCCGTTTCCGAC
Source organism: uncultured Armatimonadia bacterium (assembly GCA_964646105.1). Taxonomy (GTDB): domain Bacteria; phylum Armatimonadota; class Armatimonadia; order Armatimonadales; family Armatimonadaceae; genus CAIRTT01. The sequence goes on along the minus strand of CAZYBA010000075.1, from coordinate 1,771 downwards.
ACACGGGGCATTCGGGCGGAGCGGGCGGGAAGCGACGAAACGGGGTGGGCTCCACAAAGGAACGCGACAAGGGCGGGAACGACGGGCGGGGGTGGGGTTTGCATGGTGTTGATTCGACTCGAGGGTGGAGTTCCGTTGTGATGGAAACATTTCAGTGGGTTGACGTTGACCGATCGGGAGGCGTCACCGGCCTCACGGGTGGACCGGACGGCGACGGTGCGACCGCGACATCGGTCGGTGGTTTGGACGACGGTTCGGTGGGTTCGCGCAGCAGGTAACGTTCCATCTCCCAACGTCCCAGCAGCACCCGTGACCGATCGTCGGTGCGGACCACTTCGCAACGGAGCCAGGTCACGCGGCGGGGACCGGACTCGACATGGCGAACAAAGGCCGACAGCGCTGCCCAGTCGCCGACGGTTTCCGCACGGGTTCGACTGGCGACCACGGTTGCCCGCGGATCACGCTCGGGAGCAGGGATGTTTTCCCAGTGGGTGAGCCGGCACCCCGCGCGTCGAGCAAGGTTCCCGACGTGCGGGAGGCACCGGGATGCCTCTCCCGGATCCTCGTCCCGGGCCCGCCCCGAGGCCCCCCTCTGGGTCGACGCCCTCTCCTTCGCCCG
>CAZYBA010000075.1:0-1142 GCA_964646105.1 uncultured Armatimonadia bacterium | reverse complement strand
CCGACCGCCTCCGCCAAGGAGTTCTGCGTAGGGGGTGGCGCGATCGGCGCAGGGGAACGTCGGGTTGTTTCCCATTGGTTGTATGCATCCGCGGCCCGGCGCGCCGCCGGCAACACCAGCAACCCACCGACCGCGATCGACCCAGCCAACGTCGCCAGCATCACCCTTGGCGAGAGCCCGCCCCGACGCAACGTGACAGCGGAAATCGCAGGTGGGGTCATGGTGCGGGGACCGTGTCGGAGCGGGACGCGATGACGAAACGGATTCGCCCTCCCTCCTCGAGACGCAGGGATTGCAGATGGCCGAGGTCGTCAGCCTGCGTGCCCCGCGCGCCCAGAAAGGTTCCCAAGGCTTCGGGAGCCACGGCATCCCCCTCCCATTCCCATTTTCCGGGGCCGGCCAGAGTCAATCGACGCAACGACACGCCGTCCCAATCCCGGCGCGCCAGTTTTTGAAGGTGAGCACCGGCGTCGACACGGTTCGGCGTCGACAACGCCGTGACGGCTACCGCGGTTTCCTGCGCGCGCCACGCGGCCAAGTGCTTCTGCCGTTCCCGAGCCTGGGCGTTCAGCCAGTCCGCACGCCGCCGTGTCGCCGCGGTTTCCACTCCGATCAGATGGATTGTCGTTGCAGCGGAAGCCACCAGCACCAAGGCTGCGGCGGCCCCGGCCGACCGGGCAACCACCACCGATTGCCGTCGCCGGGCCACGTCGCGCGCCGAACGTCCCACCAGTGTGTGCGGCGGCGGAAAATCCAATGCAGCCAACGCTGCCCCGTAGGCGCTGCACCATCCCGCTTCCTCGTCGTCGTCCGCGGGGGTCGGAAGATCCCCGGGAACTACGCGTACGATTTCCAATTCGAGCGCAGTCTGCAATGCGTCTACCAAAGAAGTCGGTATGCCGTGCCCGGCACAATGGAGGCGCTGGATGCGCGGCAACTCCGGGTGGGTGCGGCGGTGGAACGCCAAGGTACGGGCGAGTTCGCTCGCCAGGAACGGGAGCGGTTCGGCAGATTCGGAATTTCCGGCCTGCGCCCCGAAGGGAGCCAGACGACCCGACGGCGTGCCCGCCGCGGATTCCGGCTCGGCGTCGTCACGCGATGTGGCGCGATGCCCACCGGGAATCTGCCGATGCAACAGGATC
>CAZYBA010000074.1:0-10797 GCA_964646105.1 uncultured Armatimonadia bacterium | reverse complement strand
TTTCAGGCGCATTCCGATGGCGACCGCCTGCTGGATATCGGATGACGTTTTCCCGAGCAGGATCTGCGCGAGTCCCGCCTTGACCACTTGGTCCGACATCTGGCGTGCCGAATGACGCTTCACAATATGCGCCGCCTCATGCCCGAGCACCGCCGCGATTTCGTCGTCGGATTCGGCAAGTTCGAGCAGACCGCGGTTGAAGTAGATTGGTCCGCCCGGAACTGCGAACGCATTCACCTCCGGGTCGTCGAGGACGGTCACCGTGTAGGGAACATCCCATTCCTGACGAGCCAGCGGGAGAATGCGCGACGCCACACGCTGTACCCGGTCCACCAACGGACCCTTTTTGAGGGCAGGCGCGGAATCGCGATCCTTGGGGAAATCTCGGACAAACTCCTCACCCAGGGAAATCTCCGCGGAGCGACTGTAAATGTTCTTGACGCGGCGGCAGCCCGCGCCTCCGACCGAGGCCAGGGCGACGATCAAGCAGAAAACTCGGGTTGCGGGTGTTGTCTTCATCGGTCAGCCTCCGTCTGCCCCGGACCAGAAACCGGAACGATCGGCGCAACAACGTTCGTGGAACCAACACTGCGGGAACCGGCGACGCTCGTCCGGTTGTTCCCCGCCGAGCCGCCGCTCTCCTGCCCGCGGACGCCTGCACCCGGCTTGCCGGCACCGCCGAATCGCGCATGCATGCGGTCTTTCAAACGCAGCTCGAGGCGCAGCTGGGCCGCGCCAGCCGCCGTCAAAACGTTGCCGACCCGACCGCGCACCAACGCCAAACGGACATTGTGCCGATCGACCGCACCCCATTTGTACTTGTACGACTCGTTCCCGCGCAGGAAATCAAACCGGGACGAGCGATCGTTCTCGATGGCGTAACGGATGGCGTGCGCCGTGAGGACGGTACCCGGGGAAAACTTGGCAAAGTCCGGATCGAATCCACCCAGATAGTAGAACGTCTCGGAAAGGGTTGCGAAACAGTACAGGGAGGCCACCGGCGCGGCATTGATGCGCAGGGTGTGCAACCGCAACCGGCCTGCGTCCAGCAACTGCTTGGCCACCCGCAGGTGGTACTCGCGGCTGCGACGGTCCGCGAAGGCACCGGGCATCCACCGCGACCGCCATCGCCGCTGGTGGAGATGAAAAAAGGCATCCATGTCGATGTCGAAGGTAGACCGGTCGGTGGTCCTGATTTCCAAAGTCCCGAGCTTGGCCAACGCACGGGAGTAGTAGCCGATGTTCCCGCGCAAGGATTTCCCGAGACGACGCTGGAAAGGGTCCCACTCGGTCGGCAGTTCACATCCGGGACAGGTTTCCCCGGTTGTCACCTCGGCTCCCGGAATGCGGGACGCGACCGACCCTGGACGGCTCTGTGGGAGATCCACCCAATGCCAACCGGGACGGTCCGCCATATGGCGGGCAAACGCCACGGCGATCTGGTCTTCGGCGCCCGCCTCCGCCAACAGGTCGGCGTAGTCGCAACGGGAAGTCCCCGCGAGGCGCCAGATGCCCGGGAAAGACCGTTCCCAAACCGCCAAACCACGGGCCGGACCCTTGGGGAAATCCGCGAAAACCATGCCGAGGAACCCGCGCGGAACAGTGCCGAATCCGTCGAACCATGCCGGATGTTGAAAAATGGTCGCGACAGCCGACGCTCCGGCCAAGGCTTCCCAGGCCCCACCGACACGGTCCCGAAATTCCCGAACGGTTGTGAATTCCTCAACTGTCAAAGCAGGCCATTATACCGGTTGGACATCGGGCGGGAGCTGCAGGACCCGTCGGAAAACGTTGCCCGACCCGTGACCCGGTTGCCGAAGCGGCGCCCGTCAGCCGGATTCGGGCAGGAACGACGCCAAATGGACCCCGTCGACAGGAGTCCACGAACCCCGCACCTGCTGGACATGCAATTCGACATTGCGCCCGCCCCAATCGGCCACCGCCCGGACCAACCCTTGCTGCTGGGACGGCACCAAAACCAAGGTGGACTTTCCACGCAACGCGTCGAGCGCGGTCCACACCAACGCTGCCGCGGTCGCTTCTCCGTCCATCGCACCCGGGCCGGCAATACGGCTCGCATCATGGTCGGAACAGGCAAGCCATCCACAAAGTGCGCCCGAAGCCGTCTCCGCCACCCACACCCGCCAGATTCCCGTCGGATTGGAAATCCAATGGGCCAAATCGACATCCCGGCGGATGCCGGCAACACGCTGCTCGAACGTCGCAAGCGCTTCGACCTCGTCGGGAACCGCAGGGCGGATGCGGAGCGACGATACGGGACGTGCCGTCGGCAGGCCGCCTTCCGGAACGGGAACCATCATGTCCTGATGCAAGGCCCTGGGCACAAAGCCCGCACGCGTGTACAGCGAATACGAATCGAGGTTCATCGCCGACGACACCAAACGGATCGGCCCGCCGGTCTCGTCCGCCAGCCGGCATGCCTCCTCGATCATGCGCCGCGCCACCCCGCGCCCGAACGCTTCCGGCGCAACGTTCACGATGCCCACCCCGATATGGGTCGGGCGGGGGTGCAGGAAACAAGAACCCACCAAGTTGCCGCTGTCGGTGTCCACCACCACGATTCCCGCATGGTTGTCCACGGCCCGGTAGGTGTCCGGAAAAATCCGGCAATCCGAGACCGGCCCGCCGAAGATGTCGTGGCCGCGGTTGGCGCGGTACCAGGCGTTGGTGGAACGATGGATCAACTCCGCCAAGGCGTCGCGGTCGGATTCGACCATCGAACGCATCTCCAGCCGGTCGTTCTCCATCCGATCAGCCTTCCAGCACGACCCGGCGCCCGGAACGCGCGGCCTCGTAGACGGTCACGATCAATTCCAGCGCGTTGCGCGCCTCCGGGCCCGACATGAACACCGGTGTGCCGGTGCGGATCGATTGGATCATGTCCGACAAATGCGCCACATGGCCGCCCACGGAGATGGCACGGGGATCCGCGGACGCCTGACTGACCACGGCACTCTCCTCGCCGGTCTCGGCGAACACACCGTCCTTCACCAACGGTTCCGGAGCCTTGATTCCCCAGGTCGACTGCTCTTCGTCGCCAGTCAGGAACTGCGCGTACCGCACTTTGCCGTTGTCGATCTGCACGGTTCCGAGCGATCCATAGATTTCCAGCGACTGGTTGAAACCGGGTACCAACGATGTGGATGCCATGAGGTTTCCGACCGCGCCATTGGTGAATTCGATGGTGGCCGAAACGACGTCCTCCACTTCGATGCGCTGGTGGGAGAGGGTGCCCATCGTGGCCGCCACCGACTTTACCGGGCCCATGATCCAGCGCAGTTGATCGACGTAGTGGACGCCTTGGTTCATCAACGCCCCCCCGCCGTCGAGATCCCAGGTCCCGCGCCATCCGCCCGAATCGTAATACGCCTGGGTCCGAAACCACTTCGTGACCGATTCTCCGTAAACCAGACGTCCCAACTTACCGGTGTCGAGCCAGTGTCTTAGGTTCTGCATTCCCGGCGAATAACGGTGCTGCGAGACCACCACCAACCGGACTCCCGCCAGTTCGCAAGCCCCGATCAGGGCGTCGGCGGCGGGAAGGGTCACATCGATCGGCTTCTCGCACAGGATGTGCTTGCCGGCTTTGGCACCGAGGATGCCGCACGCGGCGTGGTTTCCCGACGGTGTGCAGACATGCAGGATGTCGAACTTTCCCCAGTCGAGCATGGCCTCCAGTTCGGTGAAGCCGGCCACCCCGTGCTTTTCCGCGGTCGCCGCCGACCGCTCCGACACTTCGTCGCAAACCGCCACCAACTCCACATCATCGGACAATGCCTGGATCGCCTCGACATGGGACCCGTGGATGGTGCCGCAACCGACAATGGCGCTGCGCAACTTGGTCATGGAAACTTCCTCCGTTAACGACTTCCGGAACCCGAAATGCTCAAATCAACCCTATCTGACGACCCGCGCGGGCGAACGCCTCGAGCGCGCGGTCGAAATCGTCCTGCGTATGGGCGGCGGTGGGCATGGTGCGCACCCGCGCCTTGCCCCGTGCGACTGTGGGGAAAACCACGGGCAACGCCAGGATGCCGTCCGCCCGCAACAGACGGGCGAGCTCCTGGGTTCGTGCCTCGTCGCCAACCATCACCGGCGTGATCGGCGTCGCGGTCACCCCGAGGTCGAATCCGAGCCGGCGCAACCCATCCTGCCAATACCGGGTGTTCGCCCACAAACGTTCGGTCAACGTCGGGTCGTCGCGCATCACCTCGATGCCGGCGATGCACGCGGCAGCCACCGCAGGAGGCGCTCCCGTCGAGAAAAGGAAAGGCCGGGCCCGCTGCTTCAGGAAATCCACCAACGCCTTGGAACCGGCTATGTAACCGCCGACCACACCGACCGCCTTCGAGAGGGTGCCGAGTTGGATGTCAACCCGCTGGGTAACCCCGAAATGGTACGCCGTCCCGCGACCGTTCTTTCCCATCACGCCCGAACCGTGGGCGTCGTCCACCATCACCGCCGCGTCGTACCGTTCCGCCAAGTCGCAGATCTTGTCGAGCGGGGCCACATCGCCGTCCATCGAGAACACCCCGTCGGTAATCACCAGGCGCTTCTTGGCACCCGACGCCGCTTTGAGGGCTTCCTCGAGGGAGTCCATGTCGCAGTGCCGGTAAATTGAACGCTTGGCCTTGGACAGCCGGCATCCGTCGATGATCGACGCATGATTGAGTTCGTCGGTGATGATCGCGTCCTCGGCATCGGTGATGGTCGGGATGGTCCCTGAATTCGACGTGAATCCGGACCCGAACACCAACACATCCTCGGTGGTCTTGAATTCCGCGAGCACCTGTTCGAGCCGGTTGTGGATTGCCAGGTTGCCGATGATCGGACGGACCGCGCCGCAACCCGCGCCGATGTTCAGGGCCGCATCCGACGCCGCCTGCCGCAAACGCAAATCCCCTGCGAGTCCGAGATAGTTGTTCGACGACAAATTGATCATCGGCCGTCCGTCCACTTGGACCACCGGACCCACGGCTCCCTCCACTGTCACCAACGGCTTGTAGAGGTTCTGCGCGCGCAGTTCGTCGAGTTGGGAACCTAAAAACGTCTGCAATGTCGGATTCATCGCATGTCCTTTCGTTGGGCAGGCGCGGGAAACCTGCCGTTTCCGCATGCCGCCGGGAACCCGCACCAACCGGGGAAGCACCTTCCGGCCGGAACCGCCGATCTGCTACGGGCTTGGAATCGGCGCCGGGCGCAACTTTACCCGCAACGCCGCGTAGCCGTCTATCTGGAAGTGCTCGATGCGCAATGCATGGCTTCCTCCCAAGCGGACACGAACCGGATAAAGGGTCGGGCCCTGATACTTCCACGCATCGGTGAGAATCGGTTTGCCGTCGAGCCACGCCCGACATCCGTCATCGGTGGTTATTTCCAAAACATACTCGCCAGGCGGAACCGTGAACTTGCCCTCGGCGACGGTCAGGAAGTGGTTGACCGGCACTTGATCGGAGAAACGTCCCGCGAATTCCAGACGGTCGGTGCGCAGGGTGGCGATCGGCGGCTGCTTCAGGACTTGGGCCACATGGGCAGGATCGGGAGCGCTGTGGACATCGGAAGGATCGGTGGGAATGTTCCAGCGATGAAACGCCACTCTCCAGTCGATGGGCGCTCGGAACGCTTCGAAGCCGAACCGGTACGGCTTGCCCGCCGGGGTTTCTTTCCCACGGAAATCCCGGATCGGCCCGCCGAGGTATTCGAGAACCACCTTGGTGTTGCCGGCCTGCCCGGCGGGTGTCTGAATTCGGACGGTTCCCGGGACATTGCCCGAACGCGCGCTGATTTCCACGCCGCGGGCCTCGACCAGTTTCCACTTTCCCTTGGGGCCGAGGATTTCGAATTCGCCGTTGCCCCGGTCCACCAGAATCGGGCGCGCGAAGTCGTACGGACCCCATTCGTCGACAATCATGGTGCGACGTCCCCGCGGGGCGCCTTTGGGAAGAAACGCGGGAGGAAACCCGGGTAGGGGATCGACGTGGAATGCTTTGGCGGCGGCGGGCGGCTTCAACGGATCCCAACCGACATCGAAGCGCTTGGCGTAGGCGACCGGGTCGTTTTCTGTGGAAAGAATGGTCAACCCGCTCGGCTGCATGGTCGGCTGCGGGGCCGGATTCGAACGGATATCGCGGTTGTCGCGTTCACGCACCGATTCGGTCCCGCGCACCGCCACATTCTTCCCGCAATTTTCGAACGAATTTCCCGTGATTGCGTAGTCCCGGCTGGTGGTCTCGTGCTTGCGCACATACGCCCAGTCGGGATCCTGTCGGTCGTTTTTCCAGAGATTGATCGCGGTTCGATCGGCCACGAATCGGTTGTGGGAAATGGTGTTGTCACGGCCGTGCTCGATCGCAATGGCCTCGGCATTCCCGCCGAACACATTCCCGACCATCCGGGTGCCGTACGAATAACCGCCCCAGATGCCGTGCCAGCATTCCAGGATCAGGTTGTGGACAAAGTCGTTGCGGCTGAACGTGGCCTCGATGCCGTTGGTGGGGGCATGCGAGAAATCGTTGGCGTACAGGAGATTGTCGTCGCAGCCTCCGCGCCCCGTGTCCATCGTGCTCTGGCCGGCCCAAAGGAAGAACCCGTCTCCCCCGTGGGTGACCGAGTTGTACGCAAACACATTGGACGACGACTGCTCGTAAATCAGGATGCCTGCGGAATCCTGGCCGCGGTTGTAAACCCCGTGCGAATAGCCCCGCAGACACCAGTCGATCCTGTTGTGGAAGACTCGGTTCCAACAACTGCGGAACATCCCGATTCCGATGGCGGAGAGGAACGAGAAATTGTTGCCCGCGACCAGTCCGCGGTCGCATCGGGTGAGCATCAGCCCGCACTGGCCCCCGACGGCGGTACAGTGGCGCACCGTGAACTGGTTGCAATCGGTCAGATAAAACGCCGCGCCGAACCGCAACCATTCATCCTTTTCATTGTTGTGAAAACTCATCCAGTCGGACAGGTCTTCCTGCTGGGGTGTGCTGGCGAGACGTTGTTTCCATTGGTACGACGCGTCGACGTTCTCGAGGACCAGGCCGTCGCAATCGCGTGCGACAATGCCGATCTTGTAGCCCCGGATGACCAGGTTGCGGACCGTGATGTTGTTGCCTTGGATACGCAGCGCGGTGCCCCGTCTCCGGTCGGGATCGGTATCCTCGGGCGTTCCGCGCAGGGTGGTTCCGCCAAAATCGATCACGAGGTTGTTGCCGGTTATCTCGACGGCCGAATCGGATGCATCGTCGTGATTGTCCGGCGCAACCCAGATTCCGCGGCGAAAGGTTTCGGATCGTCGGATCCGGACTGTCGTGGAGAGCACTTGCAATCCCTCGTTAGGTTTGGTCGGACGATTCGTTGGCGCGCCAGGCAATACGCCCGGCAACCATGGTCAGCACTGCGTTCCCGGAGTCGTCGAGCGCCACCAAGTCGGCGTCGTATCCGGGCCGGATCCATCCCTTCGAATCCCACCCCATGCGCTCGGCAGCGTTGGTGGAAGTCATTCGGACGACTTCCGGCCACTCGGCGCCACACCAGAGACGCAGGTGATGCGCCGCCTTGTCCATGGTGAGGATCGATCCCGCTAGGGTGCCGTCCGGCAACAACGCCTTCCCGTCTGCGACCTTCGCGGCATGGCCTCCGATGTCGTATGTCCCGTCACCGGCCGCCGCCCCCGCCATGGCATCGGTGATCGCGATGACGCGATCGCTCCCGCGTGCGGCAACCGCCATCGCCACCACGTCCGGGGCCACATGGTGCCCGTCGGGAATGATTTCGATGCGAGCCGCGGGATGGGTAAGGAATACCGGGATTGGGCCGGGATTGCGGTGGTGGATGCCGTTCATGGCGTTGAAGCAATGGGTGGCATCCGCTTCCACTGCCTCCAAGTAGGCGCGCAAACCCTGCGCGTCGATGTCGGTGTGGCCCGCGCAGATTCGAACCCCCGCCTGCCGGCACGCCGCGGTCAGAGCATCGGCTCCGGGACGTTCGGGTGCGAGGGTGATCCGTCGCAGGGTCGTGCCGGCGATCCGCAGCCAGCGGGCGAACTCTTCCGGGTCGAAATCGCGAACAAACTCGCGCGGTTGTGCGCCGGGTTTGGCAGGGCTGATGTAGGGACCTTCCAGATGGATTCCCAACACGTGCGCCCCATCCGGGCAAAACTCCGTACCGGCTTCAGCGGCTTTCCGCGCCATGGCGAGGGCCAAGTCGAGACGTTCCCCGGACTGGGTGATGGTGGTGGCCAGCAGCCCGGTGGTCCCGTGGCGCGCATGCACCCGGCAGATCGCGCGCAGTGCGTCCGGGGTGGCGTCCATGAAATCGAACCCCGCACCACCATGCACATGGACATCCAGAAAACCGGGGAGCAGTGTCGCGTCCGGCAGTTCGATCAACGTCGCCCCCGAGGGTGCGGAGTCGACAATGCGACCGACTGCGACATGGATGGACGGCTGTTCGACTACGACACCGTCGAGCACGGCACGGGCTGGGCGCAGCGTAAACGACCCGCACGGGCTCAACGCGCGGCACCCGCCGGTGGCGCTGGTGGAGTGTTGACGGCTGGTTGCGCCGGCAAGCGTTTTTGGAGCGCCTCCAACTTGGCGGTCAGGTCGCCGATCCGAGTCGTGAGATCCTCGATCTTTTGTCGGGCTTCCAAAACCGATGTCTCGCTGGCTTCCATCCGCTGCTCCAGCGTGGGCTTGCCGGGAGACGGCGCCGGAGCGGTGGTATTGCCGTCCGTCTGCTTCTCCAACTTTTCCATTCGCTCGACGAGTTTGGTGACCGACTGCTGGGTCTGGAACAAATCAACCGTGGCGGCGGCTTGCTTCGGCGGGTTCTTGATCCAGAGCCAGGTTCCGACTCCACCCAGCAACAGGACTGGTACCAACGCGATGAGCAACTTCGGGAGGAAATCACTGCGCGGAGTGCCGTCCTTGCCGGGCTCGAAGACCTTCACCAAGACAATCGACATCAGGTAAAGGCCGGCGAGCGGGGCCGCCATCAAGAGCATGGTGGCGGGGTCGGCGGTGGGGACAAACATCGCCGATGCGAAGAAAATGAGGAATACCGCGTGTCGCCAGTAGACGACCATCATCCGCGAGTTGATGACGCCGACTCGGGCCAGGAAGAGCAGAAGGACCGGCAATTGGAACGCGATCCCGAAGGCGGCCAGGATCTTGACTGTCAGCAAGAGGTATTGCTTGGCATCCTGCAGCAACGTGGCCCCGGAGATGTCCGACACAAACTGGGACATCCATCCGTAGGCGGTGGGAAGGGCCCCGTAACCGGTGCCGAGTCCGGCGATCAGGAGCAAGCCCGCGAACGGTGCGAGGAACTTGACCGGCGCGCGTTCGGTCGGCGTGAGCGCGGGGCGTACGAATCCCCAGATCTCCCAAACCAGAAACGGGAGCGCGAGCACCAGTCCTGCGAAAAGAGATGTTTCGAGGCGCAGCAGGAATGCGTCCTGGATTCCGGAGAACACCGGACGCGCGTCGATTCCGTGCTTTCTGTTGATCTCACCCAGCACCATGTACGCGGGTGCGAACAGGAGTCGGTACAGGAACGGGAAGATGTTGTAGGTGAGCACCATTCCCACGAACACGTAGAGAACCGTCCGGATGATCCGGTTGCGCAGTTCGGCAAGGTGTTCGACCAGTTCCATCTGGCCGTCGTCGGGTACATCGCGTTTTGTCTTCGAGAACAGGCCCATGGCAACGGTCATTATATCGTCGGCAAAGAGAAAGCCCCCGGGGAATTGTTCCCCGGGGGCTTCGCCGTGTACAGAAGTTCGACTATTTGCCAGCCACTTTTTTGGATGCGGCCTTGGGTGCGAGTTCAACGACCGTGACCGATTTGAACTTGGCGGGAGTGGTGGTTTCTTCCGGTTGGGCATCACCGCCCATGGCGCCGAATCCCGCGCCGCCCATGCCCGGCATGGAGAGTCCACCGCCGGCGCTTCCGCCCATCCGCGAGCCCATCATGGATCCCATCATCGAACCCATCATGCCGCCCATGCCCATTCGGGAGCCCATGCCACCAGGCATCCCCATGTCGTCGTCGCCGCCACCGCCCATCATTCCGCCGGGGCCGCCCATGCCACCCATCATGCCTCCGCCCATCCCGCCGGTGCCGCCGGAAATCGCCGACGGAACCATGGCCGCGAGAATCGACTGGGGAGCGTCGCCTTCGACTTCCGTGGTGGTTTCCATGCGGACAACCTTGCCGGCGCGGAACGCGAACCAGATGATGCGCTCCATCTTCACCTTGGCGTTGCGCATGATGCCCGCGCCGCCGTAGATCGGAACATTGGCCCGGCCGTCAAAGACCTGCTTGATCCGCGCGGTCTGGTATCCGTCCTGCCATTCGAGCGATTCCAACGTGTTGGTGGCGATCTTCATGGTAGGCGGATCGAGCGTCGCCCATTCCAGCAAGATCGGCGCCGGGGTTTTCCAGGTGGCTCCGACACGCCGCTTCTGACCACCGAGATCGATGAAAGGCAGTGCCACGTAGGCGCCCGGGTGCGCAGCGTTGGCGATGCCCGGATCGACCACCGTTCCCGAGGTCCGCACGGTGCGGTAGCGGGACTTGAAATTGTAAACATCCTGCAGGCGGGCCGACGCGCCGTTGCCGCCTGTGATGGTGCCGTCGTTCACCTTGTCACGAATGAAGAATGACGCAGCGTCCACACGATCCTCGATGGAACGTTCGTAATTCGCACGCACCGACTGCACCGGCAGGGTGAAGGGGCCGGTTGGCGCATGGGCTTGGCTGCATCGCGCGGCTTGC